>DASQDS010000281.1:0-21351 GCA_035634075.1 Pilimelia sp.
AGGCCGGCGAGCTGCGCGCCGTGGTCGGGCACACCGACCTGCTGGCCCTGCCGGCCATGCCGCCGCCGGACCCGCCGGACCCGCCGGCATCGCCGGACCCGCCGGACCCGCCGGCGCCGCCTGGCCCATGAGCCGGCGGGCCTGGGCCTGGGTGCGGGTGCTCGGCGGCGCGGGCATCCTCGCCGTCGTGCTGTGGCGCCTCGGCACGGCCGCGTTCCTGGCGGGCTGGCGCGTCACCGACGCCGGGACGCTGCTGGCCGCCCTCGGGATCGGCGTGCTCACCACCGTCCTGAGCGCGTGGCGCTGGTGCCTCGTGGCCCGGGGGCTGGGCCTGCGGCTGCCGCTGGGCGGCGCCGTGGCGGACTACTACCGGGCGCTGTTCCTCAACGCCGCGCTGCCCGGCGGCGTCCTGGGCGACGTGCACCGGGCGGTGCGGCACGGCCAGGACGTCGGCGACGTCGGCCGGGGCGTCCGGGCCGTCGTCCTGGAACGCACCGCGGGGCAGGCGGTGCTGGTGGTCGTCGGCGCGACGGCGCTGCTCATACGCCCGCCGGGTGGGCTGTCGCCCGCGGACCTCGGCGTCCCGCCGGCCGTCGCCGCCGTGGCCGCCGCGGGCATCGCCGCCGGGGTCCTCGCCGCGCTGCGGCTGCGGCGCCGGGACTCGCGGTGGCGCCGGGCCTGGCGCGCGGCACTGTCCGACATCCGGCTCGGCCTCCTGGCCCCGGGGAGTTGGCCCGGCGTCGCGGTGTCCTCCGTCCTGGTGCTGGCGGGGCACCTGGCCACGTTCCTCATCGCGGCCCGCGCGGCCGGCTCGGCGGCCCCGACCGGCCAGCTCGTTCCGCTGCTCCTGCTCGCTCTGCTGGCAATGGCCCTGCCGCTGAACATCGGCGGCTGGGGGCCGCGGGAGGGGGTCTGCGCGTGGGCGTTCGGGGCCGCGGGGCTCGGCGCCGCGCAGGGCCTCACCACCGCGGTGGTGTACGGGCTGTGCGCCTTCGTGGCCAGCCTGCCGGGCGCCGGGGTGCTGGTCGTCCGGTGGCGCACCGGCCCGCGCCGGCCCGCCGCCGCCACACGAGCCGATCAGTCCTGGTCGGCGCCGAACCGGTCGGACAGCGCGTAACGCAGCAGCACCACGTCGCCTATCTGGCGTACCTCCGCCAGGGCCGCCCGGCGGTCCGGGCCCCACGGGAACCCGCCGTCCCGGACGAACCGGGGCGCCCGGGAATCGCCGACGAAGAGCGGCGCGATCACCAGGTGCAGCTCGTCGACGAGGTTGGCGGTGAGGAACTGCGTGTGCACCGTCCCGCCGCCCTCCACCATCAGGCGGCCGACGCCCCGGGCGTGCAGGTCCGTCGCCAGCCGGCGCACCTCCACGGGCTCCCCGCCGTCGACGACGGTCGCCAGGTGGCCGAGCCGCCGCCGCGCCCCGGCGACGGCGGAACTCGCGCAGTAGACGAGCTTGTCGCCGTCCCCGGTGGCGAAGAACGCCCCCGCCGGGTCCAGCTCGCCGCTGGCCGTCACGGTCACCTTCACCGGCGAGGCCGGCAGGCCCCGGGCCACCCGCTCGTCCCGCCGGGCCGGAGACCGGACCAGCAGGCGGGGGTTGTCCCGCCGGATCGTCCGGGCGCCCACGAGGATCGCGTCGTAGCGGGCCCGCACGGCGTCGACCCGGTCGAAATCCGCCGCGTTGGACAGCAGGAGCCGTTCCTTCGTCGCGTCGTCCAGGTAGCCGTCGATCGACATGCCACAGCTGAGCAGGACGTACGGCCGGTCAGCCATCAGCCGGCGGGCGGGAGGTCGATGGTGTGGGCGGAGCGGCGGACCTTCGCCGTCAGGTACCGCACGTTCGCCTCGGACAGGTGCAGGCCGGTCGGTATCCGCTTCGTGACGCGGACGCCGAGGCGGTCGAGCTGGAAGGCCTTGTCGGGGTTGTTGCTCAGCAGCGCGACCCGGTCGGCGCCGAGGGCCCGCAGCATCTGCGCGGCGGCGGTGTAGTCGCGTTCGTCCTCGCCGCGGCCGAGCGCGAGGTTCGCCTCGTACGTGTCGAGCCCCGCGTCCTGCAGCGCGTATGCGTCGAGTTTGGCGTAGAGCCCGATCCCGCGGCCTTCCTGCCGCAGGTACAGCAGGAACCCGCCGGCCTCGGTGATCTGCTCGACGGCCTCGCGCAGCTGCGGACCGCAGTCGCACCGCTGGCTGCCCAGCACGTCGCCGGTCAGGCACTCGCTGTGCGGGCGCACCAGCGGCGGGGCGCCGCCACGGGCGGACCGGTCGAGGACCCCCTGCCAGTCGCCGAGGCCGATGGCGAGGTGCTCCCCGCCGTCCACGAGCGCGTCGAACGTGAACACGCGCGCCGTGGTGGCGTAGCCGTCCGCGAACCGCAACGGGACCGTCACGGCCGTCCGGATCGTGGCGGCCGGGCAGGGCTCGAGCGCCTTCCGGGCAGCGGGCACCGACGAGGTGGAGGCCCGGGGCTCGACCATCGACTCTCCTTCCGAGTACGCCGGCCGGGTGGCTCGGCGCCTCAATCTCTACATCGTGACCGCACGGGTCTCCCATGACCACCGTCGACGTGGCCCGTCCGTTCCTGAGACAACCACTACTGGATCTCTACCGCCAGCTTCCGGCGTGCAATTTCCACGCCGTCGGGATGCGGCCCTGGTCACCCCGGTCGGCGTTTCGCCGCGCCGGCGTCCGACTGTCCCTGCAGGTGGTCACCTGATCCTGCGAAGCGGGATGTGTTTGGCAACGCCATGGCGTCGGAGGAACATCGGCCGCGATTGATATCTGCCAATGCCACACAGAGCCTCGGGGAGGCACCCATGAGGGCAGGGCACAAACGCATTTCCCTGGCCGCCGTCGCGGTAGCGATCGGCATAGCCGTGACAGCCTCAGCCACGGGAAGCGCCGCGACGGCCGGCGCGGAGAACTCCCGCGGCGGGCCCACCGTCCTGCGCGAACGGTTGAGCGGTTACCAGGAAGACCCGGCCGTCGTGTCCAGCGCCGGCACGGCGGAGGTGCGGCTGACCATCGACGAGACCCAACAGCAGATTTCGTACGTCCTGAGCTACCGGGCCCTCGAGGGTACGGTCACGCAGGCCCACATCCACTTTGGAGGGCGCGCGCAGAGCGGCGGGATCAGCGTGTTCCTGTGCACCAACGCCGGCAACGGCCCCGCCGGGACCCAGGCCTGCCCGGCCGCCCCGGGCACCGTCACCGGCGTGCTGCGCGCCGCCGACGTCATCGGCCCGGCCGGCCAGGGCATCGCCGCGGGGCAGTTCGACGAGTTCGTGCGCGCCATCCGCGCGAACGTCACGTACGTCAACGTGCACAGCTCGTTGTTCCCCGGCGGCGAACTGCGGGCCCAGCTCCAACACCGGCACTGACGGGTCCCCGCGACAGCCGCGCCGGGGCGGCTGTCGCGGGGCCACGCCCACGCGCGGCTATCGGGATTGGACCCGGCGCATCAGCATCCGGGCGATCTCCTGCACCAGGTCACGGTCGTAGGTGAGGACGACGTCACACTCGCCCTCGCCGTCCCCCGCCCGCGGCCGACGACGCACGCAGGCCGCCGCCGCCAGGTAGGGGCCGACCACGGCGATCGTCGTCTCGCCCTGGATGGGGTCCGTCTGGTTCAACCGGTACGCGCGGACCGCGGCCGGCGGGGCCAGCTCGGAGTCGGTCAGCAGCCCCACGTAGGCGACCCGCTCCGAGAGCGCTGCCAGGGGAGCCGACCAAGTGGCCAGCTCGTCGGGGCCGCTCAGCGCGCAGAGCACCACCGCGTGCGGTCCACTGGCGGCCGCCTGGCCAACGACGTGCTCGATGAGCCCGGCCACCATGCGGCTCTTCACCGAGCGGACCGGGCTCCGCGTCGACGCCGTGGTGAACGGCGTGCCCGCCGGCAGGTGCAGGCCGCGCTGCGGCGGGCGCAGGCGGACCGCCCGCTCGACGGGCCGGCCGGCCAGGTCCCCGATCGACCCGGGCCGGCCGAACAGCCAGCCCTGCCCCCACCGCGCCCCGAGCGCGAGAGCGTTCCCCGCGTCCTCCTCGGTCTCCACGCCCTCGGCGACGATCGCCGCGCCGGTGCGCTCCGCGAACGCGGCGACGGTCGTGGCGGTCCGGACCGTCTCCGGGGAGTACGGGGACCGCAGCAGGTGCATGTCGAGCTTGACCACCTCGGGCTCCACGAGCGGGACGAACGCCAGCGACAACGGGTCGGCGCCGACGTCGTCCAGGGCGAGGGAGTTGCCGACGTGGTGCACCCCGCTGGCGAAGCGCAGCAACGCCGCCGGATCGCCCGACAGCGCCCGCTCCGTGATCTCCAGGACGAGGCGGAACCTCAGCCCGCCGTGCACCAGGTCGAGCAGGGTGGCGGACGGCGGCTGGTGCAGCACCGCCGGCTCGACATTGACGAAGACGAAGGACGGGACGAGCGGCCCGGCGTCGCGGGCCACCTCGATGGCACGTTCCGCGCACAGCATGTCCAGCTCAGCGAGCAGCCCGGCCCTGATGGCGGCGGGAAAGAGCGCGTCGGGGAACTCCAGGGCGGACCCGGCCGGCCCACGGGCGAGCGCCTCGACTCCGACGATCTTCCTGGTGGCGAGGTCGACGATGGGCTGGAAGCGCGGAAAAATGGCCCGCTCGGCGATGATCCGGCCGATGGGCGAGGCGGCGTCGACCTGCTGGATGGTCGCCGGAGATGACGCAGGCGTGGCCACGCGCCGTCGCAGTCCCATGTCCAACTCCACCGGTAGGTTGCCGGCATTATCGGCATCCCCTGCGGCGGTCTGAGGACAATACCGTCGCTGTCCGTGACGGTGAGGTGGTGCCGGTAGCTGGCACGCTCCCAGCCGCCGGCTCGGGCGGGTGCGGCGGGCGCCCGGTCACGCGGGCGGCGCTCGGCCTACGCCCAGGGCGGCGGGCCCTCGAAGGCCAGCACGTGGACGTCGAACAGGACCGCCGACTCGACGCCCAGCGCAGCCCCACCCATACCGGCGGCCCAGGTCAGGAACGGTGCCGGGTCGAACGCCCCCGCACCGAGGCCCTTCGTGTACTCGGCGTGCGCCGCCAGCGAGGCGATACCGCGCCGCAGCGGCTCACCCGTCACATCCACCCCGTGAGTGGGTGCCTCGGCGCCGCCGAAGCACACGTACCGGACCCCGGACCACGGCTCCAGGCCCTCGTCGGCCAGCTCCGGGAAGACCCACCGGTTGCCGGCGTCGCGGGCGGCGTCCAGCGTCGCGAGGCCCACCACGCGGTGATCGGCCTGGTTGGTGATGCCGCCGACCATGCGGACGGTGAAGGCGCCGGACACGATGACCTCCGGCCGGTGCCGGCGGATGGCCCGGACGATGTCCCGACGCAGCGCCGGCCCGCCCTCGATCATGCCGTCGGGGTGGTCGAGGAACTCCACGACGTCCACGCCTACCTCGCGGGCGCCGGCCCGCTCCTCCCGCTCGCGCAGCGGCCCGGCCTCGTCGGGGTGCATGCTGTCGATGCCGGCCTCGCCGCGGGTGGCGAGCAGGTACGTGACCTGCTTGCCCTGCCCGGTCCACCGGGCGACGGCCGACGCCGCACCGTACTCGATGTCATCCGGGTGCGCCGCCACAGCGAGGCACCGGTCCCAGTCTTCCGGCAGCGCCGGCAGAAACTCGCCCATGGCAGCCACCGTAGTCGCCGCTCGCCCAGCCGCGCCCAACCGGCACGCTGGTACCCGAAACCCGTTCCGCCGACGGCCCGCCGGGCACGTGGCCGCGGACCTTTCCGACGGACGGCGAACACGGAGCCCCTATTGTCGCCTCAGCACCGAACCGTAGACGACCTCCCGGAGGCGAGCCGCGATGGATCCCGCCCGACTGCACCCGCAGGCCCGCGCGGCGCTGGGCGTTCAGCAGCGCGTCCCGCTGCGTCGGCCGGACCTGCCGGACGTCCGGCGCAGCATGGCCGACGCCACGCCGGCCGAGGTGGGGGCCGGCCCTCGCATCCGGGTCGTGGTCGACGTGGACGCCGACGGGGTCCCCGCCCGCCTCTACCGGGCCGGCGCGGAGGGCGGCGCACCGGTCCTGCTCTACGCTCACGGCGGCGGCTGGGTGATGGGTGGCCTGGACACCCACGACGGGCTGTGCCGGCAGCTGGCAGCAGTGTCGGGCTGGGCGGTGCTGTCGGTCGGCTACCGGCTGGCCCCCGAGTCTCCCTTCCCGGCCGCCGTCGACGACCTGGACCGGGCGCTCGCCTGGCTGCGCCGCACCGGGGCGGTCAGCCACAGCCTCGACCCGCACACCGTGGCCGTGGGCGGGGACTCGGCCGGCGGACACCTGGCCGCCGTGGTGGCACGGCGGGCGCGTGACGCCGGGGCGCCGGTACGGGCCCAGGTGCTCATCTGTCCCGTGCTGGACCCCGCGGCGGACTATCCGGCCCTGGACGAGTACGGCCTGCACCGGGACGAGATGCGCTTCTTCTGGGACGCGTACGCCCCGCCCGGCGTGGACCGCACGCACCCGGACGTCGACCCGCTGCGTGCCGACTTGGCCGGCCTCCCGCCCGCCGTCGTCATCACCGCCGAGCTCGACATCCTCCGCGACGAGGCGGAGCGGTACGCCGCCCGGCTGGCCGAGGCCGGCGTCCCGGTCGTCGCGGTCCGCTACCAGGGCCTCGTCCACAACTTCCCCCGCAAGCTCGCCCTCTTCGACGCGGCACACGCCGCGGTGGCGCAGATCGGCGCCACGTTGGGCCGGTGGGTGGACCGGTAGCGGTGGCCTGGCCGCGGCGGGCCGGTCAGCTCCCGGTGCTCTCGTACCGGCGCAGGCCCCGGCGGAACACCCAACCGGCCACCGCGACGCAGTAGACCGCGACCAACGGCGTCAGCCAACCGACCCACGCGTAGTCGCCGCGCCCGAGCAGCGCGCTGGCCGGGAAGAAGCTCACGAACGCGAACGGCACGGCCACGGTCAGGGCGGCCCGGATGCCGATGGCGTACACCGTGATCGGGAAGCGCGCCAGCTCGCCCACCTGGTGCATCGCGAAGGCGAAGATGGAGAAGGGGCTGATCAGCCAGAACGCCGAGGCGTTCGTGGCCAGGTTGACCGCCAGCTTGACGAGCACGGCGCTGGCGAACAGGACCACCGCGCCGGCGACGAGGGCCGGCGACCACGGCACGTCGACGTGCCACAGCGACCAGCCCAGCAGGGCGCCGCCGGTGAGCAGGTTGCCCAGTCCGTTGAGGCCGATGTCGGAGCTCATCACCTGCAGCACGACGGGGTACGGCCGGACCAGCAGGTAATCCAGATCGCCCTTGTTCACCTGCTCGGAGAGCCGCCACGCGCCCTCGAAGAACAGCGAGCCGATCCCCTCGGCGACGACCACCAGCGAGAAGATCAACGCCACGTCGGCGAACTCCCAGCCGGCGAGGCGCGGCACCCGCGAGAAGATGGCGTTCAGAAAGACCAGGCCGACGACCTGGGTGAGGACGGCGGCCACCACCAGCAGCCAGAAGTCGGCCTCGTACTCCAGCGCGGCCCGCAGGTGCGCGCCGAGGCTGCGCCGGTAGAGCCAGCCCAGCCGCCGCAGGCCCGTCCGTTCGGTCATCGCCGCACCCCCGCCCCGCACTTCCTCGGCCGTCATCCGCCGTGCACCGTCAGCTGGCGCACCGCGCGGCGCCACGCCAACCGGCTGCCCCACCACAACGCCAGCACCCACGCCGCCTGCACACCGATCAGCTGCCAGGCCGCGCCGCCCGTCGCCCGCCCCAGGTAGATCGACGCGGGCGTGTAGGTGATGCTGGCGAACGGCAGCACGGCGGCGATCCCCTGTAGCCAGCCCGGCAGCAGCACCAGCGGCACCAGCGCCCCGGAGAACAGGTTGGTCACCGCGAACCTCGTCAGCGCGACGCCGAGGACGTTCTGCGTCCAGAAACACACCATGCTCGTCAGGTACGACAGGCAGAACTTCAGCGGCAGAACCAGCAGCAGGCTCGCCGCGAACAGCGCGCCCTGCGCCGGTGCCGGCACCGCAACCGGGAGGGTGAACGCGACCACCACCGCGCAGACGAGCACCGCGAACCCGCCCTCCACCGACCCCGTGCCCACGGCCTCGGCGAACCGGGAGCGCTGGAAATCCACCGGCTTGGTGAGGTCGACGGCGACCATCCCGTCGCGGATCCGGAACGCCAGCCGGAAGTCGGTGAAGGACAGCAGCGACCCGGTGGCGTAGGCGATCAGCAGGTACGCCTTCATCTGCGGCCAGGAGAAGCCGGCGATGCTCGTGCCGCTGCGCAGCAACACCCCCCAGACCGACAGCATCGCCACGAGCTGGAAGAGCACGGCGAACAGACCCAACACGAAATTCAGCCGGTGGGTCAGGAGGCTGCGCGCCATCATGCGCGCCAGCGAGACGTACGGCCGCAACCGCACCCCGCCGCCCCGCCGTTTCACGACGGTCAAGCTCACGGTGTCGCCTTTCGTTCGCGACTGCGGGGCTCGCTCCGCTCACTCCTCGCGCTCACGGCGTCAGGCGCAGTTCGCCGGCGTACACCTTGCGCACCACGTCCTCGATCGCGGGCTCGTCGATGCGGAGGTCGACGACCTCGGAGACTTGGGAGACCGCGCTGATGACCCGCCCGGCGGGCACCTCGAACCGGTCGAACCGCACGGAGAACTCCCCCGGCCCGTCCCCCGCCCGCACCTCCACTGTCGGCAGCACGGCCGCGACCGCCGCCAGCGACACCGGGTCGGCCAGCTGCAGGTGCACCGAACGCTCCCGCGCGAACCGCTCCGTCACCCCGCCGATCGGGCCGTCGTAGATGATCCGGCCGTTGTCGATGATGACGAGGCGCTGGCAGACGTCCTCGATGTCGCCGAGGTCGTGGGTGGTCAACAGCAGCGTGGTGCCGTCGGCGCGCAACTCGCGCAGGAAGGCGCGGACCCGGTCCTTGACCGAGATGTCCAGGCCGATCGTGGGCTCGTCGAGATAGACCACGCGCGGGGCGTGCAGGAGCGCGGCGGCCAGATCCGCCCGCATCCGCTGGCCGAGCGACAGCTTGCGCGCCACGACCGGCAACAGCTCACCGAGCTCGAGGACGTCGTCAAAGCGCTCCAGCCGGGCCCGGTAGGTGCGCTCGTCGAGGCCGTACATGTCGCGCAGCAGGCCCAGCGACTCGCGCACCGGCAGATCCCACCACAGCTGCGTGCGCTGGCCGAAGAGCACGCCGATCTGGCGGGCGTTCGCCACCCGGTCGCGGTGCGGGACGACGCCGCCCACGCGCACCTCACCCGCCGTGGGCACGAGGATGCCGCACAGCAGCTTCACCGTCGTGGACTTGCCGGCACCGTTCGGGCCGACGTAGGCCACCGCCTCGCCGGCCTCGACCGACAGGTCCACCGAGTCGACCGCGACCTTCTCCGTGAACGACCGGACGGCCAGGTGCTTCACCGCCCCCCGCAGGCCCGGCTCCTTCGCCGGCCGCCGGAACACCTTGGTCAGCCCATTCGCCTCTACCAACGCCATGCCGGCGATCGTGCCAAAGACCCCCGACAGGCTCGACCGCATTTCCGCCACCCGGGCCGCCCACCGCGGAGACCGCCCACCGCCGATCATGGGCAGATTGGCGCATACCGATCATGATGCGGGGGCGATATGCCCGCGATCATCGCATATCTCGGCAGGGCCGCTGGCCAACCGCCCGCGTCGTTCCGGTGTGCCTGCTCAGCGTCCGGCTCTGGCGTGGTGGGGCGGCGTTGGCGCAGACGTCCCGGAGCAGGTCGTGCAGGGTGGCGGTCTGTTCGGCGGTGCTGCCGAGCGCGCGGGTGCTCTCGTCAGGCACGCCGGCGGCCCGGCCGCGGAGAGCGGCGCCGCGCTCGGTGCGGGTGATCTGGACGGCGCCAAGCCGGCGTCCCCGTCGTCGCCACCCGCTACCAGGGCGTCATCCACGACCTCGTCATGCTCAACGCCCTGCGCGACACCCGCGCCGCGCAGGCACTGATCAGCGGCCGGGACGGTCTCCGGGTAGTAATGCGAAAAGCCAACGGCAAAGATGGTCGCAGCCGGTACGGCCGGACGGGCGCGTGCCAAATGGCGCCTTGCCATCGATGAGCGCGAAAGTCTACAGTTGACGGCGCTTGCGAAAGCGCTTACGCGAGCGCCCTCTCGGAGACCTTCGACGGACGGACGGTACGGGCGTGGCCCAGCCCAGGCGGTTCCCGCAATGGCGTAGGTTGTTCCTCCCGACGATGGCCGCGTTGCTGGTGGCGACCCTTCCCGCCGCGCCGGCGACGGCGCGGTCGGCTCCGGCGCGGTCAGCGCCGGCGCCACTCGCCGACGTCCCGGTGAGCGACCCGATCCCGACCGACCCGATCCCCGCCGAGCTGGGCCTGGTGCTGCGGGAATTCGCCGCGTTCCCGCGGACGGAGACCGTTCCGGCGCCCATCGATCCGCGATTGGTACGGCACGCCAGGATCAACTACCTGCGGGCGGCGCCGGACGGCTCCAGGCGCCTATTCGTGCCCGACCTCAACGGCCCGCTGTACGTATTGGAGAACGGTACGCCGCGGGTGTATCTCGACCTCCGCGCCACCTTCACCCCTGACTTCTGGTCGGGTCGCGGGCTGGGCAGCGGGTTCGGTTTCGTGACCTTCCACCCCCGGTTCGGCGAGAACGGCATCTTCTACACCGTGCACAGCGAGGCGTTCGGGGCGCTGGGGACGAAGGTTCCCGACCTGACCGCCCAGCCGAACACCGTGGTGCACAGCGTGCTGACCGAGTGGACCGCGGCAGACCCGGCCGCCAACACGTTCAGCGGGACCCGGCGGGAGGTGCTCCGGCTCGGCTTCGCCACGAACATCCACGCCATCCAGCAGATCGATTTCAACCCGACGGCCCGCCCGGGCGACGCGGACTACGGACTGCTCTACCTGGCCGTCGGCGACGGCGGGATCGGCGTGTCGACCGGCGTCCCGCAGGATCTCGCCGTGCCCCAGGGCAAGATCCTGCGGATCGACCCGCGCGGCACCAACGGCGCCAACGGGCGGTACGGGATCCCGGCGACGAACCCGTTCGTGGGCCGGGCCGGCGCGCTTGGCGAAATCTACGCGTACGGCATGCGCGACCCGCACAGGTTCAGCTGGGATCCGAGCACGCGCCGGCTCTACCTCGGGCACATCGGCGAGCACGCCATCGAGGCGGTGTACGAGGTGCGGGCGGGCGACAACCTCGGCTGGAACGCGCGGGAGGGCCGGTTCACCTTCCGGCAGGACGACCCGTGCGCCCTGTACCCGCTGCCGGCGGACGACGCGCAGCTCGGGTACACGTACCCGGTGGCGGCCTACGACCACGACCCGCCGGCCGGCTGGTCCTGTACGCGGGACAGCGGGCACGCGATCAGCGGCGGCTTCGTCTACCGCGGCCGGGCCGTTCCGGCGCTGCGGGGCAAGTACGTGTTCGCGGACCTCGTCGAGGGCCGGGTCTTCTACACGAACGCGAACCAGATGCGGCGCGGCGCGGCGTTGGCGCCGCTCTACCAGCTCAAGATCTTCGACGCGGCCGGCCGCCGGGTGACCACTCAGGACCTCGCCGGCGACCCGCGGGTCGACCTGCGGCTCGGCACCGACGCCGCCGGCGAGCTGTACCTGCTGTCGAAGGCCAACGGCAAAGTGTGGCAGGTGACCGGCACCCGGCGGGTGGCGGCGACCCCGGACGTGCATCCGAACCTGACCCGCAACCTCGCCGTCCACTACGACTTCGAGCACGCGTTCACGCCCCTCCCGGCGATGGAGGTCGACCAGGGCCGGTCGCGCACGTACCTCAACCTCGTCAACGGCGGCGCGGCGATGCGCGTGCCGGACGGTGCCTATCCGGGCAGCAACGCCTCGCTGCAGACCCGGCAGGTCGACCCCGCGGTGGCGGGCAACGACGACTGGAAGGCGGGCGTCTACGCGGCGACCGGCGTGCCGAGCCTGGCCGCGTTCAACGGCGTGCGGGGCATGACCGTCATGGGTTGGGTCAAGATGACCGGGCAGAACCCGGCGCCGAACTCGAACACGGCGGACCCGGCAGACTCGTACGGCGCCATGGGGCTGTTCGGGCTGCTGAGCGGGACCTCCGACGGCCACCCGGTCCGCGCTCTCATCGAGGTCGTCAACGTCGGTGGGCAGCTGCGCCTGGTCGCGCTGGGCCGGCGCCTCGACGCGGGCGCCTCGCAGACCTTCGCCGCGACCGCGGATTGGCAGACGCTGCTGCCGCGCGACGAGTGGGTGTTCCTGGCCGCGACGTTCGACTTCAGCACGGGGGCGATGGCGCTGTACCGCAACGGCGCGCCGCTGGCCGGCACGTACACCGTGCCGGGCGATCCGTGGGCTCTCACCACCACCCCGGGGCCGCACACCAGCTCGGCGACCAACCCGACCGGCATCAAGATCGGCGGCAGCTACCCGCAGGACACCCGGGAGCAGAACCCGTGCGACTGCCGGATGGACAGCCTGATGTTCCTCGACCGGGCCGTGACCGCCGCGGAGGTGAGCCAGCAGTACCGCTGGGTGACGCGGCCCTGACGAAGCGGGGCCACCCACGCAAGCGACACGCGCAGCGTCAGGCGCCCGGTGCGGTCGTCGGCTCCGCCGGGCGACCGCCCAGGTACACGTCGCCGAGCTGCGGGTCCGCCAGCAGGTCCGCGGCCGGGCCGGTGACGTGCACCCGGCCGAGGTCCAGCACGCAGCCCACGTCGGCGGTCTGCAGCGCGCGGCGGGCGTTCTGCTCCACGAGCAGCACCGCCGTGCCCGCGTCGCGCATCCGCACGATCTGCTCGAACACCGTGCTGGTCGACTTCGGGTCCAGGCCCATCGACGGCTCGTCGAGCAGGACGACCTTGGGGCTGACCATCAGCGACCGGGCGAACTCGACCTGCTTCTGCTGCCCGCCGGAGAGCAGCCCGGCGAGCGTGCGCCAGCGCTGCGCGACGACCGGGAACAGCTCCTGCACCGCCGCGACGCGCGCGCCGACCACGGCCTTGTCCCGGATCGTGTACGCCCCGACAAGGACGTTCTCCGCGACGGTCATCTCGGGGAACACGCTGTGCCCCTGGAGCACGTGGGCCAGCCCGGCGGCGAGCATCTGCTGCGGGCCCCGGCCGGTGACGTCCACGCCGCCGACGAGGATCCGGCCGGCTCGGGGCCTCAGCAGGCCGCTGGCCACCTTCAGCGCGGTGGACTTGCCGGCGCCGTTCGGCCCGACCAGGCAGACGATGCTGCCCGCCGGGACCCGGACGGTGAGCCCGCGCAGCACCAGGGCCGCCCGGCCGTAGCCCGCCTCGACGCCGTCCAGCTCAAGCAGGTACCCGGCCGCGCGGGAGTCGGCCGCCGAGGACTCAGCCGCCAAGGTAGGCCGCCAGGACGCGCGGATCGCTCTTGATCACCGAAGGCGGGCCGTCGGCGACCGGCCGGCCGCGGTCGAACACCACCACGTGGTCGCTCAGGCTCATCACGAACTCCATGTTGTGCTCGACGATCAGGAAGGTGCGGCCCTCGGCGTTGAGCCGCCGCACCAGCGCGCCGATGCGTTCGATCAGGGCCGGGTTCACCCCGCCGGCCGGCTCGTCCAGCATGATCGTCTCCGGCTCGGCCATCAGCACCCCGGCCAGTTCGAGCAGCTTCTGCTGGCCGTACGACAGGTTGCGGGCCTCGACCCGCTCCAGGTGCTCGATGCCCACCCGCCGCAACCAGCCGCGCGCCCGGTCGACGTCGGCGGCGTTGCGGGCGCCGGCCAGGTACGCCCGCGGGCCGGTGCTGCGCACGGCGGCCAGCAGGTTCTCCAGCACGGTGAGCCGGGGAAAGACCCGGCAGAGCTGGAAGCTGCGGCCGATCCCCGCCCGGGCGACCCGGTGCGGCGCGGTGCCGGTGATGTCCCGGCCGCGGTAGGTGACCCGGCCCGCGTCCGGCTTGATCATGCCGGTGACGATGTTGAAGAACGTGGTCTTGCCGGAACCGTTCGGCCCGATCAGCGCGTTCACCTTGCCGTGCCGGAAGGTGACCGTCGCGGCGTCCACGGCGCGCACCCCGCCGAACGACTTGGTCAGCTCGACGGTCTCCAGGCCGCGTGCCGTCACGAACGGACCTCCACTGTGGCCGGTGCGGCGTCCCCGTCGCCGCGCTCGCGCAGGTCCGCCGCCGTCACCTCGCGGATCGAGCTGTCGCCGGCGGCGAAGAACCGGGTGTAGAGCTCGCGGCCGGCCGGGATCACCCCTTCCGGCATGAACAGGACCACCACGGCCAGCAGGAGCCCGGTGGCGACGAGGTGCAGCTGCGTGTTGCCGTACTCGAGCTTGAAGAATTCCAGGGCCGTGCCCACGACCAGCGCGCCGAGCAGCGGACCGAACAGGTGCCGCACGCCGCCGAGCAGCGCCATCAGCACCATGTACGCGCCGGTGAGGATCGAGAACTGGAAGATCGGGTCGAGGTCGCCGAACCACAGCGCGTACAGCCCGCCGCCCAGCGCGGTGAAGGTGGCCGACACCACGAACGCGATGAGCTTGGCGCCGAACGTCGGGGTGCCCAGCGACTGCGCCTTGTCCTCGTCCTCCCTGATCGCCTTGAGGCCCATGCCGAACCGGGACCGGTCGATCAGCCACCACGCCAGGAGCGCCGCCGCGAGCAGCGCGCAGAAGAGGTAGAAGAACACCAGGTGGTGGTCCGGCCGGCGCAGGCCCGGGAACGGCCGCGGCACGACCAGGCCGTTGGAGCCGCCGGTGAACGCCCGCCAGCTCTGGAAGACCAGCAGCAGGATCAGCACCAGCGAGATGGAGACGATGACGAACGAGGCGCCGCGCACCCGCAGCGACGCGATGCCGATCGGGACGGCGAGCGCCGCCACGATCGCGGCCGCCAGCAGCAGGGCGACGAAGCTCGGCACGCCCGCCTTCGTGACCAGCAGCCCGGTGCCATACGCGCCGAGGCCGACGTACGCGCCGTGGCCCAGGGAGATGTAGCCGGTGAAGCCGCCGACCAGGTTCCACGACGTGGCCAGGACGGCGTAGCTGGCGACCACGACGCCGGCCGAGAGGATGTACGGGTTCGGCGCCACCAGCGGGAAGCACAGCACCAGCGCGGCCCCGGCGACGAGCGCCGCCAGCCGGGCGGTGTCAGAAGCGCTGGGCAAGGCGACCCCCGAAGAAGCCCTGCGGCCGGAACGCCAGCGTGCCGAACAGCGCGACGTAGAAGATGGTCTGCGCCCAGGTGGTGCCGAGCGGCAGTTGCAGCAGGCTCTGCGTGAGCCCGAGGGCCATCGCGGCGATAGCGGCGCCCGGTACGCTGCCCAGCCCGCCCACCACGATGATCGCCATCAGCGGCCCGATCCAGTGCCAGTGCAGCGAGGGGTAGATCGTCGAATCCAGCGCCAGTGCGGTGCCGCCGACCGCGGCCGTCGCGAGCCCCAGCCCGAAGCCGTAGCCCGCGACCCGGTCGGTGTCGATCCCGGCCAGCTGCGCCGCCTCCCGGTGCTGGATCGTGGCCCGCAGCGCCTGGCCGAACCGCGTGGCCTTCAGCAGCGCGTACAGGCCGAGCAGCGCGCCGGCGGCGAGGGCGAACGCGATCAGCTTCACCACCGCCACCCGCGCGCCGAAGACGTCCAGGCTAGCCCCGCTGTAGCCGAGCTGCGTCCGGCGCTGGACGCCGCTGAAGACGTACCCCAGCAGGCCCTCGATGATGAGGGCGATCGCGAACGTCAGCAGCACCGACATCATCGTCACGGTGGCCGGCCGCAGCCGGGTGATCAGCAGCCGCTGCATCGCCACGCCGAGCGCGAAGAACAGCGGCACCGTCCCGGCCAGCGAGAGCAGCGGGTCCAGCCCGGTCTCGGAATGGAAGTACCAGGCGAGGTACGCCGCCAGGATGAGGAACGCCGAGTGCGCGATCATCACCACCCGCATGACGCCGAAGTAGAGCGTCAGGCCCGCCGCGAGGAGCGCGTACAGCCCGCCCAGCAGCAACCCCAGGATGATGCTCTGGAACAGCAGGGCACCGGAGACCACGGACCGATCACCACGCGGGCTTGGGGTAGACGAACTCGGCTTCCTTCTGGCTCTCCGGCAGCACGATCTGGATCTCTCCGTTCACGTACTGCTGGATCATGTGGGCGCCCTTGGGGCGGCCCTGCGCGTCCCACGCGAGCGGGCCCACGACGGTCTCCACCGTGTTGCCCCGCAGCCAGTCGATCAGCCGCTGCTGGCAGTCGCCCTGGTCGGCGCAGCGCACCGCCGTCACGGCCGCCGCCACCACCTGACCGGTCGTGTACGCGTTCGCCTCGTCCTCGCCGGGCGGGTTCCCGAACTGCTTCGTGTACTCCCGGACGAACTCCTGGTTGCTCGGGTACGACGCCTTCTCCGTGTAGCCGGTGGGCGCGAGGATCCCCTCGGTCTTCGCCCCGATCGCCTTCGTGAACTCCGGGTTCGTCGGGGCGGTCGAGAACGCGGCGAGCTTGGGCTGGTAGTTGAGCTGGCGCAGCGCCACGATCAGGTTGACCGCGTCCTGGTACTGGGTGCCGCCGACCACCATGTCCGCCCGCGAGTTGGCGATCTTCGCCGCGATGCTCCCGAAGTCGGTGGTGTTCGGCGGGTACACCTCGTCGACCACGGTCCGGACGCCCGCCTTCTCCAGCTTGGCCTTGAGGCCGTAGGCGGTGCCCTTCGCGAACGGGTCGTCCATCGCGGCGTAGGCGACGGTCCGCGGCCGCTGGCCGGCGGGCAGCGCGAGGAGGTACGTCGCCAGGTGGTTGTAGTGGTCGTTGGCGACGGCCGGCGCGGCGTAGAACAGGTTCTTGAAGCCCTGCTCGAACACCTCGGGGGCGGCGCCGGCCGGCTCGACGAACAGCATGCCGTACTCCTGCGCCACCCGGGCCGAGGGCACCACGAGCCGGCTGGAGAACGGGCCGAAGACCAGGTCGACGCCGTCCTTGCCGAGCAGCTGCTCGTAATCCGCCACGACCCGGTCCGCATTGGACTGGTCGTCGAGCACCTTCAGCTCGACCTTGCGGCCGTGCAGGCCCCCCTTGTCGTTGACGATCTTCGCCCACGCCTCGTAGCCCCGCTGGATCCCCTTGCCCGGCTCCGCGAAGTCACCGGTGAGCGGGAGCGAGATGCCGACCCGGATGGGCTCGTCGGTCGCGTCGCCGCCGCCCTCGTCGCCGGAGCCGCACGCGGCCAGCGTGAGCGCGGTGAGCGCTGCGGTCGCAGCGGTCGCGACGCGGCCCGGGCGGGCTCGGGGGATTGCCTTCAGCATCGGTCGCTCCTCGCATCGGTGATACGGAAGCGCTTTCGTGAAGCGCTTCCGCACCATAGACTGCGGCGCGCGCACGCGGCAAGCGATCGGCTGTATTCAATGGAGCGATGATGGATCGGTCGCGACGGCTGCCCCGGCTCGTGGACGTGGCGGCGCGCGCCGGGGTCTCCCTGGCGACCGCGTCCCGGGCGCTGGCCGGCCGGGACGGCGTCAGCGCGGGAGTCGCCGGCCACGTGCGCGAGATCGCCCGGGAGCTGGGCTACGTCGCGAACACGCACGCCCGCACGCTGGCCGGCGGCCCCACGTCCACCGTGGGCCTGATCGTCAACGAGATCGGCGACCCGTACTTCTCGGAGATCGCCAGCGGCGTACTCCGGCTGGCCGGCGAGCACGACCTCAGCGTGCAGATCTGCCACTCCGGCCGCGACCCGCGGCACGAGCTCGCCCAGATCCGCAGCCTCGTGGCGCACCGCGTCGGCGTCATCGTCCTCG
Source organism: Pilimelia sp. (assembly GCA_035634075.1). GTDB lineage: Bacteria > Actinomycetota > Actinomycetes > Mycobacteriales > Micromonosporaceae > DASQDS01. The sequence goes on from DASQDS010000281.1 coordinate 17,742, forward strand.
CCGGGTCCGGCTACACCGACCCGCGGCTGCAGGCGCAGTCCAGGCTGGAGCTCGGGGCGTTCGAGGGCCGCGGCGGACGGGCATCCGTGATCGGCCGGCACTTCCTCGGCGTCGACGCGGTGCTGCCCGACAACGTCGCGGCCGGGCACGCGGTCGCCGACCACCTGCTGTCGCTGGGCCACCGCCGGGTCGCCGTCGCCGCCGGACCGGCGCGGCTCACCACGGTCGTGGACCGGCTCGCCGGGGTGGCGGCCGCGGTGCGGCGGCACGGCCTGCCCTGGCCGGCGACGCCCGTGGTGCACGCCGACTTCACCCGCGCCGGCGGCTGCGCGGCCACCGAGGAGATCATGCGGGAGCATCCCGGCACGACGGCGATCATCGGGCTGACCGACATGATGGCGATCGGCGCGATGTCGACCCTGCGGTCCACGGGCCTCGCGGTCCCCGGCGACATCTCGGTCGCCGGCATCAACGACATCGCCGTGGCCGCGGACCTGGCGCCGAGCCTGACCACCGTGCGCCTCCCGATGGCGGGGATGGGCGAGCTGGCGCTCGAGCTGGCGCTGCGCGAGCCGTCCCGGCGGCCCCGGCGCAAGCTCACCGGCCATGAGCTGGTCGTGCGGGACTCCACGGCACCGCCATGGGGTAGGAATGATCCATGACTTCTCTCGGTGTGGTGTTCCGGCCCCAGGTCCCGCCCGAACGACTGCGCGACATCGCCCGCGCGGCGGAGGACGCCGGCGTGGAAGAGCTGTGGCTGTGGGAGGACTGCTTTTTCGAGGGCGGCATCGCCAGTGCCGCGGCGGCGCTCGCCTGGACCGAACGGCTGCGGGTGGGGATCGGCCTGCTCCCGGTACCCCTGCGCAACGTCGCGCTGACCGCGATGGAGGCCGCCACTCTGCACCGGCTGTTCCCCGACCGGGTGATCCTCGGCGTCGGCCACGGCGTGCAGGACTGGATGGGCCAGGTCGGCGCCCGGGTGGAGTCGCCGCTGACGCTGCTGCGCGAGCACGTCGAGGCGATGCGGGCGCTGCTGCGGGGTGACCGGGTGAGCGCGGCCGGCCGCTACGTCAAGCTCGACGGCGTCGCCCTGGACTGGCCGCCCGCGACCGCGCCCGCCGTGCTGGCCGGGGCGACCGGGCCGCGGACCCTGCGGCTGGCCGGCGAGGTGGCGGACGGCACCATCCTCGACGCCGGCAACCCGCCGGAGGCGGTCCGCCGGGCGCGTCACCTGATCGACGAGGGGCGCCTGGCCGGCGGGCGCACCGACCACCACGAGCTGGTCGTCTTCCTCCAGGCGGCGACCGGCCCGGGCGCGGACGCGCGGCTGCGCGCGGAATTCGAGAAGTGGAGCACGGAATCGGTGCCGGGACTCGGCGCGGCCGGCGACGCGGCGGCGGTGGCGCAGGGGGTGGCCCGGCTGGTGGACGCCGGCGCCGACAGCGTCATCCTGGTGCCGACCGCGGACGAACCGGACCTCGAGGGCTTCGTCCGCTTCGTGGCGCACGAGGTGCGGCCGCTCGTCGCCTGAGCGCAAGGTCCACGGTGTCTGCCCCAACGAGCGGGGCGCGATGCCCGATCCGCACCGGCATCCGCTGATACGTTCCCGGCACCCGCCCCTCATCGCCTGGACCAGGCTCGACCGAATTGAGCGTGCAATGAGAAGAGTTCGTGCGGCGATCGTCCTCGGGACGTTCGCCGCCGCCTTGGCGGCCGGCTCCACCGTGGCCGCGACGACCGCCAACGCCGACCCGTACCGCCATACCTGCGACCCGACGGCTCCGGGTTTCGTGCTCGGCGCGGGCCACTACGGCGCCGACTGGGTCACCACCGGCAGGCTGATCGACACCCTGCAGGATCCGGACCTCGGCGCGATCAACTGCCGGTACCAGGGGGACAAGTACCGGCACACCGCCGGCACGACGACGAAGATCGGCACGCACCGGTGGTGGGACCCGACCAGGCACCACGGCAGCCCGCGCCCATCCCTCCCGCCGGGCTAGCGGCTGAAGGCGGCCAGGAACCTGTCGCGGAACGCGTTCATCGGCCAGACCGGTGCGGTCGGGCCGGGCTTGAGGCCGTCCTGCCAGCCCCAGCCGGCGGTCCGGGCCAGCACGGCCCGGTCCCGGGCGACGATCGTGATCGGCACGTCCCGGCTCGCGCCCGCGCCGGTGACGATCGGTGCGGGCTGGTGGTCGCCGAGGAAGACCAGCACGAGGTCGTCGCCGCCGTGGGTCTGGACGTACGAGAGCAGCGTCTCCAGCGAGTACTCGATCGCCTCCCGGTACGCGGCGCGTACCCGGGTGGCGTCCCGCCAGCCGCCGGCCGGCTGCCCGGCGGCCTCGGCCGCCGCCACCTGGGCCGCGAAGACCGAGCCGTCGCCGACATCCGCCCAGTCGATGAGGCGCGGGACCGGCGTCCACGGCCCGTGGCTGGAGATCAGCGCGATCTCCGCCATGAGCGGCTTGCGGTCCGCCGCCGCCCGCCCGGCCCGCTCGGCCCGCTCGAAGGCGGACAGGGTGTACTGGTCCGGCATGGTGCCGAAGGCGAACTGCCGGCCCTGGTAGCCGAGGTTGCGGGAGTCGTAGACCCGGTCGTTGCCGAAGAACTCGCCCTCCGGCCACGCCCGGGTGATGCCCGGCATGACGGCGACGGTCCGCCAGTCCGCCCGGCGGAACGCCCGGTTGAGGGTCAGGCGGTCGCTGTCGACGAGCCGGCGGTACCGCTGCTGATTGTTGATCCACAGCCCGGAGAGCAGCGTGGCGTGGGCTAGCCAGCTGTTCCCGCCGGCGGTCGACGAGGTCAGGAAGCCGCTGCGGGCGGCGTATCCGGCCGCGGCCAGCCGGCGGTTCCCGGCGTCGAGCACGGCACCGATCCGCGGCGCGAACTCCGGGTCCTCGACCGCGTCGCGGCCGTAGCTCTCCACGAAGGCGACGATCACGTCCTTGCCGCGCAGGCCGGTCAGCAGGTCCGCCCCCGGCGTGTCGGCGAAGGCGTCGACGGCAAGCTCGGCGGCGAACACCTCCCGGTCCCGCAGGCCGGTGCCGATGCCGAGCACCCGGTCGTAGGCGAGGCTCGCCGCGCTCGACGCCGCGACCGGCGCGTCCGGGGCGAGCCGCACGCCGGCCGCCGCGAGCGCGACCCAGCCGACCGTGAGCACCGCGACCGCGCGCCGGGCGGCGACGTCGTGCCGGACCACGAGCCGGGCCAGGCGCAGCACCGCCAACGTCACCGCGACGAGCACCGTGCCGGCGAGGACGCCGGCCGCGACGACGGCGCCGATGGCACCTGCCCGGCCGTACTCGGTCTGGATGAACTCCACGCCCGCGCCGACCGAGGCCCAGTCGAACATGGGGTCGAACGGGCGGGCGAGCACCGCGTAGAACCCCATGTCGACGGCCTTGCCGATCGTCAGCAGGCCGAGGCCGAGGCCGACCACCACCGCCAGCACCCGCCGCGGCCGCGCCGGCAGGGCGAGCGCGAGGGCGACGCCGAGCAGCGCCTCCAGCGGCAGGCGGACGAACGCGCCCGGGGTGAGCCGCTCGAGCTCGTTCGGGGCGACGAGGGCCCAGAGCACGAGCAGGACGGCCAGCGCCGTGACCACCCCGGC
>DASQDS010000282.1:0-3339 GCA_035634075.1 Pilimelia sp.
GGGCCCCGTCGGGCTCCCCGCGCGGCCCCGCCTGGCCCCCGCTGGCCCCCGCCTGGCCCCCGCGCGGGCCGCCGGTCCGCCGCCCGCGCCGTTGAGTCGTCTGTGCTCTCACCTCAATAGGAGCAGGCGACAGTCCTCTCCGTCGCGGGGCAACGCGACGGGTGAGCGATCGCGTACGCCCCGCGGTTCCGGGCCGCGTTGCCGGTGCCACCCGGCAGCCGTCACCCGCGGCGTGGCAGCGCGGCGACCGGGCTTCCGCTGCTTCCTGTGCTCCGAGAACGCTCCTCCAGCTTCTGACGTGACCGGGGCCGGCCGCCGTTACGGGCACGGGTTGACCGGGGGGAGGGCGAAGTCCAGCGGCTGGACGAAGCCCGCCTGGACCCGGATGCGCTGCGCCACCGGCACCCAGCCGTCCTTGGCCGCGATGACCTCGTACTGGCCGGCCGGGATCCAGTACGCGTAGCGACCCTGGGCGTCCGCGCGGAGGGTGAAACCGGCGCCGGGGGTCGCCAGCGCGTTCACCCGCACCGTCGCCGGCACGCCCGGCGTGCTGCCCCCGCACGCGCGCCCCGACACCGTGCCGAGGAGTTTGCCCCAGCCGGCCGGCGGTGCCACGTTCATCGTCACGGTCACCGGGGCAACTGCCGCCGGCACGTCCGCCCGCACCGCCAGCTGGGCGCTGTACGCCCCCGGCTGGTCCACGTCGGCCGTGAGCGTCACCGTTACCGTGCGGCTGGCCCCGGCGGCCAGCGTGAACGCGGTGGGCGTCGCGGCCAGCCACGGCACGTCCGCCTCGGCGTCGCACTGGTCCAGCCCGCCGAGGCGTTCGGAATCGGTCGTGCCGGTGAACGAGGCCGGCGCCCCGCCGATCTTGTAGAACCCGCACGCGCCGGCCCCGCGGTACCGGGCGAACTGCGCGTTCGGGAGTTCCTGCCAGGCGCCCGCCGTCGGGTCGTACGCGATCGTGCGGTTCGTGACCGCCGTGGAGTTGGCGGTCGCCCCGCCGGAGATCACGAACAGCCCGCTGGCGGCGGAGTAGTGCGACGCCCACAGGTCCAGCGGCATGTCCGGCAGGGCCGTCCACGCGGCGGTCGCCGGGTCGTACACCGCGGCATCCCGGTAGGCCGTCTCACCGGCGCGCCCGCCGGCGCAGTAGACCCGGTTGCCGACGCCGCCGCAGGAGCCCCAGGCCACCGCGTGCGGGTACGCCGCACCAGCGGTGAAGGTGCGGGTGGCGGGGTCGAAGAGCGACGTGCCGGCCGACTCGGTGCAGTCCCCGTCCACGCAGCCGCCGACCAGGACGATTTTGCCCGCGGCCACCGCCGTGCCGGCCGCCGCCCGCGGCGCCGGGTTGGTCACCCCGGGCAACGTCTGCCACGCGCCGGTGACCGGGTCGAAGACGTCCACCGTGGCCACCGGCATGGCGTTCGCCCCCCAGCCGCCCAGCACGTACAGCTTGCCGCCGAGCGCGGCGGCCGAGGGCTTCGTCCGCGCCGTCGGCATGTCGGGCAGCGCGGTCCATTCGTTGACGGCCGGGTCGTACACCCAGGCCTGGTCCTCCGTCCCGACGACCCCGCTGCCGACGGAGTAGACCTTGCCGTCGAGCGTCGCCGCGGCGTTGTCGTACACCGCCGTCGGGTGGTTGGCGATCCGCGTCCACGCTGGATCGACGGCCGTCGTCGCGGCCGTCCCGGCGGCCCCGGCCGGTCCCCGGGCCCCCGTGCGTGCGGCGCTCAGCCCGCCCGGCACCGCGCGGATGATCGGCGCCGGCCCGGTGCGGCCGAGCAGTGCGAAGCTGCCGGTGCGCTCCAGCAGCTCGACGTTCGCCGGCGCGGTGCCGGTGTTGGTCACGCGGAGGGTCGTGCGCCGGGTGCTGCCGAAGGGCTGGTGCGTCTGGATCGTCGAAGGACTGACCTCGATGCGGCCGGACGGGAGGGCGAAGTCGGCCCGCACCACGCCGTCCGCCGGGATCGCCACGGTGCGGGTGACGGACTGGTACGGCGGGCGGGCGGCGGTGACCTCGCGGTCGCCGGTGAGGTGCGAGAAGAACCAGTAGAAGCCGTCCGGCTCGGCCGGGTCGTCCGGCGTGGGACCGGAGACGGCGCGGTCGGTCGGGCGCTCGACGCTGGTCACCGTCACGCCGTTGCGCGGCGTACCGGTGGTGCGGTCGGTGGTCGTGCCGACGACGAGCCCGCCGGCCACCGGGTCGCAGGCGCGGTCGCCCACCCGCACGTTGTCGACCTGCCACCACCAGGCCCACGTGCCGCGGAACCGGAAGCGGACCCGCGCGTCGGTGGCGCCCGCCAGCCCGGTCAGCCGGACCTCCTCCACGACGGGGCCGCGCCGGCTGGCGTTGTGGCTCCAGACGTTCGCCCAGGTCGTGCCGCCGTCCCGGGAGACGTCCACGTCCGCGATGTTGGTGGTGCCCACGGCCCGCCAGTCGCTGTTGAACCGGACGTACGGGTCGGCGCTGGCGGACAGGTCCAGCGGCGGGGTCACCAGGTCGGAATCCTGGGTGTTCCCGCTGCCCAGGTCGTCGCTGTCGATGATGGCGAAGCCGCCCGTGCCGCCGGTCAGGTTGCCGCGGCCCCCTGGGTCGTCGAACTGCCACCCCCCGGACGGCGTGCGGTTGACCACCGACCAGCCGGCGGGCGCGGTGCCGCCGTCGAACGACTCGGTGAGGACCGGGGCGCGGAATGCCGGGGCGTACCCGGGCGCGGTGCAGGCCTGCGCCACCGGCACCGCCACGTCCACGGGTTCCCCACCCGCCGGGACGGGCACGGTCACCGTGCGGTAGCCCGGGTAGACGGGCGAGACGGTGAGCTCGACCCCCGAGCCGCCGGGTACGGTGAGCGAGAACCGGCCGGTCACCGGGTCGGTGAACGTGAAGATGTCCGGCCGGCTGGCGACCCGCACGCGGGCGTACAGCGACCAGCCGTGCCCGGAGCCGTCGGTGACCCGGCCCGTCACCGTGGACGCCGTCACCGGCGCCAGCGCGAAGTCGCGGGTGGCGGTGCCGCCGGCCGGCACGGTCACCTCGGCGGTGACGCCGGCGTAGCCCAGGCGGCTCACCGTCACCTCGTGGCTGCCGGCGGGCACGACGACCGTGTACGCCCCCGTGTCGCTGGTCGTGACGGTCGTCTCCGCCACCCGTACCGTCGCGCCGGCCACCGGGGCGCCGGTCGCCGCGTCGGTCACGACGCCGGTCAGCCGGCCGGCGTCGCCCCGGGGGGCGGCGGTCACCGCGGCGTACGCGTCGAGCCGGCCCTCGCCGTACGTGTTGTTGTCGTCCAGGGTGCCGCCGCAGGTCGCCGCTTCCGTGTCCACGGCGGAGTCGTC
>DASQDS010000283.1:0-8078 GCA_035634075.1 Pilimelia sp.
GCTGCTCGCCGCGCTGGGCGCGGTCGCGGTGTGGCGCGGCTGGTTCGCCGACCCGTCGGTGCGCGGCGCCCCGGAGCGCGAGCTGCCGGCCGCCGCGGTGAGCACGGTGGCGTCCGGCCTGCGGGCGCCGTGGGGGGTGGCCTTCCTGCCACCCGGTACGGCGCCCCGCGAGCTGCCCGCCGCGCAGGCGCTGGTGACGGAGCGGGACACCGCCCGGATCCTCGCGGTGGCGCCCGGCGGGGACGCCGTCGAGGTGGCCCGCGTGGCCGCGGCGGAGCCCGGCGGGGAGGGCGGCCTGCTCGGCATCGCGCTGCCGCCCGACTACGCCCGGGGCGGCTGGGTGTACGTCTACTACACGGCGGAGCGGGACAACCGCATCGCCCGCCTGCGGCTGGGCGGCGGCGCGCCGGAGCCTGTCCTCACCGGCATCCCGAAGGCCGGCAACCACAACGGCGGCCGGCTGGCCTTCGGACCGGACGGCATGCTGTACGCCGGCACCGGCGACGCCGCCCGGCGGGACAGTTCCCAGGACCGGGCCGACCTCGGCGGCAAGATCCTGCGGCTGACACCGCTGGGCCGGCCGGCGCCGGGCAACCCGTTCGGCGACTCCCCGGTCTACAGCTACGGCCACCGCAACGTGCAGGGGCTCGCCTGGGACGCCGGCGGCCAGCTCTACGCCTCCGAGTTCGGCCAGAACACGTACGACGAGCTGAACCGCATCGAGCCGGGGCGCAACTACGGCTGGCCGGTGGTGGAGGGCGACGGCGACGACGACCGGTACGTCGACCCGGTCGCCACCTGGGCCACGGACGACGCGTCCCCCAGCGGCATCGCCGTCCACGGCGGCGAGGTGTGGATGGCGTGCCTGCGCGGCCGCCGGCTGTACCGCATCGGCACCGACGGCGCCGGCGCCGCGGCCCTGCTCGTGGACGGCTACGGCCGGCTGCGGGACGTGGCCCGCGCGCCGGACGGCGCCCTGTGGGTGCTGACGTCCAACCACGACGGTCGCGGCGACCCGGCGCCGGAGGACGACCGGATCCTGCGCCTGACCCCGTGACGGCTGGACCCGTGCCGGCTGACCCGTGACGGCTGGACCCGTGCCGGCTGACCCGTGCCGGCTGACCCGTGCCGGCTGGGCCCGTGACGGCCGGGCGGCGGGCTGGCAGAGTGCCGGGCATGAGGGTGCACCCGTCGTTGCTCGCGGCGGCGTCGTCGGTGGCGGCCGAGGAGGTCCCGTGGACGGAGATCCCCGCCGTCCGCCTGCTCGGTCTCGTGATCGGCGGCCTGTTGCTGCTCGTGGCCATCCGGTCGATGTTCGGAGGTGGCAAGTAGGGCCGTTAGCGTGACGACACTGGCCGGACATGTCGGATAGGGTTCTACAGAGACAGTGTTCTCTATTGCAGGCACCACCAACTGCAGGGACGGTCAACGTGGACCTCCAGTACACCGCCGCGCACCTCGCGACCGGGCTCGCCCGGGTCGCGGTCGCCGTCCACGTGGCCGGCGACGCGGTGGACCCGGCGCTGGAGCGGACGATCGGCCAGCAGCAGATCCTGTTGCTGCTCAGCCGCCGTCGGCAGGTCTACCCGCTGACCGAGCTGTCCGCGGATCTCAGCATGACCACCCAGGCGACGCTCTCGGCGATCGCCACGCTGATCCGCGAGGGCCTGGTCGACATGGCTCCCGCGCCGTCGTACGCCCCGCACGACATGCGGGTGTCACTCACCCGGCGCGGCCGGGCCAACGCCCCCGAGCTGCTGAACTGGGCCGCCGACCTGCTCGCCGAGCTACACAACCTCGACGAGATGGACCAGCGCCGCCTGCTCACCGTGGTCACCGACCAGATCCGCCGCCTCCAGCAGCAGGGCCAGATCCCGGTCACCAAGATGTGCCTGACGTGCCGCTTCTTCGAGGGGTACGCCCATCCGGGCAGCCCGGAGCCGCACCACTGCTGGCTGGTGGACGGCGCGTTCGGCCACCAGCAGTTGCGGCTGCGGTGCCCGGAGGCCCAGCCGGGAGCCGGGCCACCGCGCGGGGCATGACGCCGCCGAGGGCGGGTAGGACGGCACCGAGGGCACCCGGACCGCCCGGGTGGCCACTGCGCGCACCCGAGGGGTGGTCCCATGCGGATCGGCTACTTCCTGTCCTGTGAGGAATTCACCCCGGCGGAGCTGCTGGAGCAGGCCCGGGCCGCCGAGGCGGCCGGGTTCGCCGGCCTGTGGATCTCCGACCACTACCACCCGTGGGTGGACGCGCAGGGTCAGAGCCCGTTCGTGTGGTCGATGATCGGGGCCCTGAGCCAGGCAGTCCGGCTGCCGGTCACCACGGCCGTGACCTGCCCGACCGTGCGGATCCACCCGGCGGTGCTCGCGCAGGCCGCCGCGACAAGTGCCGTCCTGCTCGACGGCCGGTTCGTGCTCGGCGTCGGCTCCGGCGAGGCGCTCAACGAGCACATCCTGGGCGACGCGTGGCCGGGCGCCGACGTCCGCCTGGAAATGCTCGAGGAGGCCGTGCTGGTGATGCGGCAGCTGTGGAAGGGCGGTTTCGTCTCGCACCGGGGCCGGCACTACACCGTCGAGCAGGCGCGGCTCTACACTCTGCCGGAGTCGCCGCCCCCGGTGTACGTGTCCGGCTTCGGGCCCAAGGCGGTCGACCTGGCGGCCCGCATCGGCGACGGCTACGTCAGCGTCATGCCGGACGCCGACCTGGTGCGGCGGTTCCAGCTGGGCGGCGGCAACGGCAAGCCGGCCCAGGGCGGCTTCAAGGCCTGCTACGCCGACACCGAGGAGGAGGCCGTCCGCATCGCGTACGAGCGCTGGCCCAACGCCGGCGTACCCGGTGAGCTGTCCCAGGTGCTGCCCTCGCCGCGCCATTTCGAGCAGGCCAGCCAGCTCGTCCCGGCCGAGATGATGAAGGACGCATTCGTCTGCGGCAAGGACCCGGAGAAGCACCTCGCACGGATCGACGAGTACGCCAAGGCCGGCTTCGACGAGGTCTACATCGCCAACACGGGCCCCAACCTGCATGGGTTCTTTGAGCTGTACGCCAAACGGGTGCTGCCGGCGGTCCACTGACCCGGGGGGTGTCCGCCCCACCGGGCCGGCCGCCGGTTTGCCCGCAGTCGCCGCCGGGTACCCCGCCCGCGCCATGAAACTGCCGCTGCACTCCCCCCGCCTGCGCCGCGCCGCCCGCCACTACTTCGGGTGGCGGTCCCTACGCCCCAACCAGCTGGCCGCCATGCGCGCGGTCCTCAAGCGCCGGGACGCGCTGGTGGTGTTGCCGACCGGGGCGGGCAAGTCCGCCGTCTACCAGGTGCCGGCGACGCTGCTGCCCGGGCCCACCGTGGTGATCTCCCCGCTGCTGGCGTTGCAGCAGGACCAGATCGCCGCCCTCAACGAGCGCGGCGAGCCGGCCCTGCGGGCCGTGCGGGTCAGCTCCGCCGAGACCCCGAACCAGCAGGCCGAGGCGTTCGCCGACCTGCACGCGGGTCGGGCCCGCTTCCTGTTCATCACCCCCGAGCTGCTCAGCCAGCCCGAGCGGCTCAGCGAGGTCCGGGCGTTGCGGCCGGCGCTGGTGGCCGTGGACGAGGCGCACTGCATCTCCGCGTGGGGCCACGACTTCCGCCCCGACTACCTGGCCCTCGGCCAGCTCATCCGCGGGATCGGCCGGCCGCCCGTGGTGGCGCTCACGGCGACCGCTTCGCCGCCGGTGCGGGAGGACATCGTCGCCCGGCTGGGGCTACGCGACCCACGCGTGGTCGTCGCCGGGCTGGACCGGCCCAACCTCTTCCTGGAGGCGGCGCACTGCCCCGACGAGGACTACCGGTGGCGGCGCCTGCAGTCGCTCCTCGATCAGCCGGAACGACCCGGGATCATCTACGTGCCCACCCGGCGGGCCGCCGAGGAACTCGCCGACCGCCTGGTGGCGGCCGGCTTCAACGCGCAGCCGTACCACGGCGGCATGGCGGGGGGTGTGCGGCAGGAGCGGCACGAGGACTTCCTCGCCGACCGGGTGGACATCATGGTGGCCACCTCCGCGTTCGGCATGGGCATCGACAAGCCGAACATCCGGTGGGTCGCGCACATGGCGCTGCCGGACTCGCCGGACAGCTACCTGCAGGAGGTCGGCCGCGCCGGCCGCGACGGGGAACCGGCGCGCACCCTGCTGCTGCACCGCGCGGAGGACGTCGGCCTGCAGCGCTTCTTCACCGGCGGCATGCCGGACGCCGGCGAGTTGCAGCAGCTGGCGGCGCTCGTGCGGGCGGAGCAGCTGACGAAGGCGCAGCTGCGCGAGCGCACAGGGCTGGGCGCGCGCAAACTGGGCCAGCTGCTCGCCCTGCTGGAGCAGGTCGGCGCCGTCACCCCGGCGGCCGGCAGCACGCTCACCACACCGCGGTACGCCCCCTCACCGCCGGACGCCGCCGAGGCGGCGCTGGCCGAGGCCGAGCGCCAGCAGGCCGTGCAGCGCTCGCGGACGGACATGATGCGGGCGTACGCGGAGACGCAGTCCTGCCGCGGCCAGGTGTTGCTGGCATACTTCGGCGACCACCTGCCCGACCCGTGCGGCCACTGCGACAACTGCGCCGCGGGCACCGCCGTGCCGGCGGCCAAGGTGGCGGGACCCTTCCCGTTGCACAGCACCGTCCGGCACGCCGAGTGGGGGCCGGGTCTGGTGATGGGCTACGAGGAGGACAAGATGACGGTGCTCTTCGACGACGTGGGCTACAAGACGTTGTCGGTGCCGGTCGTCGCCGAGCAGAACCTGCTCGCGCTCGACGCCGGCCGACCCTAGGACTGCCCGAATGACAGTTGTACAGCCTGACGGAGGTTTGGCGTGACGGAGGTTTGGCGTGACGGAGGTTCGGGCGTGACGGAGCAGCCGGTCTACCAGCGGTTGGGTTTCTCGGATCCGGAGTGGGGTCTGCTCGTGGGCCTGCCGCAGGCGGTGCTGACGGCGGCGAGCGTGGCCGAGAGCGACGGCGCCCGCCGCACGATGGCGGAGGGCGCCGCCGGGCACGAGGCCATCTCCGCCGGGCGGGAGTCGGCCAGCCCGCTGGTGAACGCCGTCGCCGCCGAGCTGATGACCCGCCTCGGCGACCCGGAGACCGGCGAGGAGCTGCCGGTCATCTCACCCCGCGATCCGGCGACCACCATCGCCGACACCCTGTCGCGGGCGGGCGAGGCGGCCGTCCTGCTGGCCACCCGGACCGACGAGGGTGAGGCGGGGGCGTACAAGCACTGGCTGATGTCCATCGCGGAGCAGGTCGTCACCGCCGCGCCGTCCGGTGGCATGCTCGGCCTCGGCGGCGAGCAGGTGAGCGAGTCGGAGCGGCGGTTCCGCGACCGGCTGTCCACCGTCCTGAACGACTGACCCACCGGGACCGGCCACGACGGCCCTCCCTCAGCCGACGATCACCTCGCAGCCACCCGGCTGGCCGTTCAGCGTGATGTCCCTGGGTGGCTCGAACGCGCCCGTGTGCGAACCGATCAGGCCAAAGGTCTGCGAACCGGCGGGGTCGATGCCGCTGGTCCACGGGCTGCTGCGCACGGTCACCCGGCTGCCCGTCATCGTGACGTTGGCGTTCCACGCCCCCGTGATCCGGGCGGTGGCGCCGAGGGTGAAGCCGAGGGCCCAGCCCAGGACAGGTCCGGTGCTCGCGTTGGTGATCGTACCGTTGATCATGAAACCGCCCGCCCAGGACCGGACGACGAGCCGGCAGCGGAGCGCGGGTTCGCTGGGCGTGGTGAAGCTGACCGGCTCCGACGGCGGGCTGGTGGTGTACCCGGTGCCAACCAGCGCCGCGGCGAAGACCCGCACCGTGTAGGTGGTGCCGGGGGTCAACGCGCTGAACGTGAACGTGGGTCCCGGCATCGACACCCAGCCCTGCCACGCGCCGTCGACGAGCCGCTGCATCGAGTACCGGAACACCGGCCCGGCCGGTCGCTCCCAGGTCAGGGTCGCGCCGGTCGCGGTCAGGCCGGACACGACGGGCTGACCGGGCGCCGGCAGGGGCGTGAGCACGGGGGTCGACGGCGACGGGCTCTGCGGCGCCGGCGTCATGAGCGCGGCCACGGAGCCGGGCGGCGGGGCGGCCGGCGGGGCGGCCCGCGCGGCGGTCAGCGGGACGGCGCCGGCGGCGAGGGCAAGAGCGAGGACAGGCGCGAACCGGTTCATTCGGGACACGGGGCCTCCAATCGACGATGATCGAAGAGTAGAGGCCCGGTTACACAGCGGCAACCCCGCCCGGCCGGCCCGGCTCGTCCCGTGCAGGTTTCGGCACGTCGCCCAGCTCGAGAAGCAGTTCCCGCATGGCGTCCGCCGCGGCGCGGACGACGTCCGCCGGCACGCCGCGAAGGAGCTCGTCCGCCGCCGCGGTCGCCGCCCGGACGGCCATCTCCGCCGTGACGACGCCCTCCGTCGTAAGGCGGACCCACGAACTGCGGGCGTCCCGGGGGTCCGCCTCCCGGGCGACGAGGCCCGCGTCGGCGAGCCGGCGCAGCAGGTTGCTGGTGCCGCCGGAGGAGAGCAGCAGCCGGCTCGTGAGGTCGGTCGGCCGCAGCCGGTACGGCGCCCCGGCGGCGCGGAGGACCGCCAGCACCTCGTACTCCGCCTTGGTCAGCCCGAGGCGGACAAGCGGTACCGCGGCCACCTCGCCGAGCAGGGCACTCAGCCGCCCGGCCCGCTTGCTCAGCTCCAACCCGGGGCCGGCGACCGCGGGCAGCTCGGCGCGCCAGACCGCGACGATCCCGTCGACCGTGTCGCGCCGCCCGTCGCCCTGTGCCACCGCAACAGCGTAGCCAACCCCTTGCCCCGCAAAAGCTTTCCGGATAGCTTTCCAACTAGCTTTCTGTAAAGCTTTGTTGAAAGGTTTTCGCTGAAGGGGCGCAGATGACAGACGGACAGCACCACACCGGCGGCCGCGACCTCGTGCTGCGCGGCGGGCACGTCATACCGGTCGAGGGCGGTGCCGGGGAACTGCCCGCCACCGACGTGCGGGTCGCGGCGGGACGGATCGCCGCCATCGGCCCAGGGCTGGACACGACCGGGTCAGACGTCCTCGACGTGCGCGGGCAGGCGGTCCTGCCCGGTTTCGTAGACACCCATCGGCACATCTGGCAGGCGCCGCTGCGCGGTGTCGGCGCCGACATGAGCCTGCGCCGCTACCTGTCCGACATCCTCGGCGGCGTCGCCCCCCGGGTGCGCCCCGCCGACCTGCGGCTCGCCGCGGTGCTGGGCGCGGCCGAGGCCCTCGACGCCGGGGTGACGACGGTGTTCGACTGGTGCAATGCGACGCTCAGCCCCGCGCACGCGGAGGCGGCGCTCGACGGCCTGGCGGCCGCGGGCATCCGGGCCGTGTTCGGGCACGGCAACCCCGACGACCCGGGCGACGTCGGCCGGCTGGCCCCGCGCACCGGCCTGGTCACCACGGCGCTGTCCCTGGTGGGGCCGGAGTACCTGCCGTTCGACGTCGCCGCCAGGCACATCGCACTCGCCCGCGACCTGGGGCTCCGCGCGTCGATGCACGTCGGCGGCGGGACCCACGGGCCGGCCGGCCGGGCGGTGAGCCGGCTGCATGAGGCGAGCCTGCTCGGCGCCGACCTGCACTTCGCGCACTGTGCCACGATCGGCGACGACGAGGTCCGGATGCTGGTGGACAGCGGGGCGGGCGTGACCGTGACGCCGGTCGTCGAGGCGATGATGGGCCACGGCACCCCGGCGTACGGACGGTTCGTGGCCGCCGGCGGCGCGCCGGCCCTGGGCGTGGACGTTGTCGTGGCGACCGGGCCGGACATGTTCGCCCCCATGCGCGCCGCACTCTGGCAGGAGCGCGCGCGCAGCAACCAGGCGGCCCTCGACGCCGGCCGCGACCCCACGGACGTGCGGCCCGCCGCGGCCGACCTGCTCCGCGCCGCGACCGCCGACGGCGCCGCCGCGCTCGGCATGGCGGACATCGGCACGATAGCCGTCGGCCGGCGCGCCGACCTCGTCGTCCTCGACGGCGTGGGACACCTCACCGGCGGCGCGGCGGCGGGCGCCGGCTCCGTGGCAGGCGCGGTGGTGGCGTCGCTCGGGCCGGG
>DASQDS010000284.1:0-18719 GCA_035634075.1 Pilimelia sp.
CCCGGCTCGAGGCGCCGCCGGCCGCGAGGGTCGCCACCTGCAGCTCCCGCCCGGTCAGCGGCGGCGGCGCGGCGGCGGCCAGGGCGGGGGTACGGGCGTCGCAGCTCTCCAGCAGAACGGCGAGCCGGGCGGCGGCCGCGCCGACCGCCGGGTCCCGGGCGGCCCGCAGCGTCGCCACGGCCAGCGCGGTGGCCTCCGCCGCGTACAGCCGCAGCCCGAGGTCGCTGAACCCGGCCGCGACGGCGAGCAGCTCACCGGCGTTGCCGGTGGCCGCGGCCCGCGCGTGCCGGGCGGCCAGGGGCGCCAGCGGGCCGTCCACCTCCTTGGCCAGCTCCGCCAGCCGCGCCGCCACCGTGGCCGCGCCGCCCAGCCGTACGATGTCGTGCAGAGCCGCCACCTCGTGGCCGGACAGCCCGTCGGCGCGCAGCCGGCCGGCCAGGCCGGTGAGCCCCGCGACGGCGGTCGGCAGCCGGCCCGCGCACGCCGCCACCCAGCACCGGGCCTGCTCGCGCCACGGGTAGAGGATCGCCATCGTCGGCGCCTGCACGCGGTCGGATTCGGCCATGGCCCGCGCCGCCGACGCCGCCTCCCCGCGCAGCGCCGCCGCGTAGGCCCGTTCGGCGTGCGCCAACCCGGCGAAGACCCGGCCGGTGGCCAGCAGTGCGCACGCCTGCACGGCGCAGCGCAGTGCCGCACCGCTGTGCCCGCGCAGCCGGGCCGCCTGGGCGCGCAGGACGGCGAGGTAGCCGGAGCCGAGCCGGAAGTCGCCGGCGTCGGACAGGTCCGCGAACTCCTCCGCCGCGATCGCGTCGATGCCCGCCACATCGCCCGCCACGGACAGCTGGGTGCCCCGCGTCAGCTCCAGCGCGATCTGCACGTACGGCATCACCCCGCGCCACTGCGGCGCGTCCGCCGTCACCGCGGCGACCATCCCGGCTGCCAGGTCGAGCCGGCCGCGGGCCGCCTGCAGGTGGGCGAGGGAGCAGCGGGCCAGCGAGCGGGCCGCCGCGCCGGCCGCGGGGCGGTCCAGGACCGCGTGCGCGAGCCGCACCGCCGCGGGCAGCTCCAGCCCGTGCAGGCGCATCAGCGACTCGAACGCGCGCAGCCGCGCCACCTGCTCCGGGTCGGTGAGCCGGTCCGCCGCCGCGGCCAGCTCCGCCGCCGCGGCCACGTCACCGTGCCCCCAGTACGCGACGAGCCCGCGCGCGGTGGACCAGCGGGCCAGCCGCGCTTCGCTGGTCGCGGCCGGCCGGGTGGCGGCCAGGACCGCGGCGGCCTCGTCGGGCTGGTCGGCGAAGACCAACAGGGTGGCGAGGAGCTCGCCGGCGTGGAAGCCGCCGCCCGCCGCCTGTGCGGCACGGGCCAGCCGGGTGGCCAGCGGGACGTCGAACGTGCCGAACGCCTGGGTCGCCGCCGCCAGCAGCAGGCCGGGGTCCTGTGCCGTGTCGGAATCCAGCCGCCACACGGCCACCCGCAACAGGTCGTCGCGCCGCCGGGCGCCCGCCTCCTCGACCAGGTCCGCCAGGCGCGCCAGCAGCCGCCGGGTCCGGCTCACCGGGGCGCTGCGGCGCAGCACCTCGCCGTACAGCGGATGCGCCAGCCGGGCGCTGGCCCGCCGGTCGTCCATCGTCACCCGGATCAGCCCGCGTTCCTCCACGGCCTCCACCGCCGCGGCGTCGGTGGCGCGCACCAGCAGCGGCAGGCCGATCGGCTGGCCGAGGGCCACCAGCTCCAGCACCGTACGCTCCGCGGGGCTGAGTTGACCGATCCGGGCGTCGATCATGTCGGTGAGCGTGGGGGCCAGCTCCAGCCGGCCGGTCCACCGCCACAGCCCGAACGCGGTGCCGAACTCGCCGCCGGCCCGGCCGGCGACGACCAGCTCGCGCAGCATCAGCGGGTTGCCGGCCGAGATCCGCCACAGCCGCTCCGCCGACGCCGGATCCACCGGCCCGCCGAGCATCGCGGCGAGCAACTCGGCGGACTCCGGCGGTGTGAGCGGCCGGAGCTCGACGTAGTCGACCAGATCGTCCGTCCACAGTGCGCGGACCGGCAACGGGACCGGCTCGCCGCTGCGCAGCGTGCCCAGCACGGTGGCCCGATCCGACCGGGCGATCAGGTAGACGAGCGCCGCCGAGGAGGGGTCGAGCAGGTGCGCGTCGTCCACGGCCAGCACGATCGGGCGGCCGGCGGCCTGCTGGTGCAACGCCTGCACCGCCCAGCGCAGCAGGCCGGCGGGGGACAGCCCGGCGGGCTGGTCGGCCGGCAGGATCTCGGCCACCCCGCCCAGCGGCAGGGCCGCCGTGACGATGTTGGCGGCGGCCGCCGACACCGCGTACCGGTCGGTGGGCAGCAGGTTGACCGCCTCGCGGAGCAGCCGGCTCTTCCCGATGCCGACGGAGCCGGTGAGGATGAGGCCGCGCCTGCCGCCGGTCGCCGAGGCGATCAGCCGTTCGCACTCGTCGG
Source organism: Pilimelia sp. (assembly GCA_035634075.1). Lineage (GTDB taxonomy): Bacteria > Actinomycetota > Actinomycetes > Mycobacteriales > Micromonosporaceae > DASQDS01. The sequence continues at coordinate 2,464 of DASQDS010000284.1, forward strand.
CGCGACCGACGAACCGCCAGGGGGCCACGCGGGGAGCCTATCGGCGCGGCGGCCCCGCACCCAGCCCCGTCACACCGCCGGATTGAGTAGCGGGTGCGCCGAGGCTGAGTAGAGATCGTCTTCACTGTGTCAGTGAGTTTTCACGTAGCGTGGTGTTGTCTGGCCGCTACCGGACTGGCTTGCTGCGGGAGGCCGTACATGACGTCAGCGACACTGCCCGGCGGTGTGCGTGCCATGGCACTGCCTGATTCGCTCGAGGAACCGCTGGCCGTGCTCGTGGCCGGGTCCGCCAGTCCCGGCCGCCGGGCGTTGCCCGCGGCGCTGCTGCAACGCCCGGTCCCGCTGCCGCCCGTGCCGGGGGACAGCTACCTGGTGATCCGGTACGGCCCGCGCGGCGCCCCGCTGGCGTACGTGCCCGGGTGCCGCGAGCCGGCGCCGCCGGTCCGGGAACCCGCCGGGCGTCCGCCGCGCCGGGTCGAGATGAGCCTGCCCGACCCGCTGCTGCGGCACTTCGCCCTGGTGGACGCGCCGTCCACGGGGACGCTCGGCACGGCCGGCGTCGAGGTGGCCGCCGACGTGGCCAGCCGCGGCGGGGCGGTGCTGTTCGCCGCCGCGGGCGGGGAGCCGCTCACCCGCGCCGAGCTGGACCTGCTCGCCGAGCTCGCCGCGCGGGACGTGCCGGTCTTCTTCGCCCTCGTGCCCGAGCCCGCTGACGACCCGGCGCTGGCCATGGATCTGCACCGCGAGGCCGTCGCCGGGCGCGTCCCCGCCCTCGCCGGCGCCACCTGGCACGCGGTGGACCCCGCGGCCGGCGACACCGCCTACCTGCGGCGCGCGCTGCTGGACTGGGCCGCCGAGGAGGGGCTGCGCCGGGCCAGCATCAGCCCGCCCATGCTCACCGGCGGGTCCGGGGCGGGCCGGGTGTCCGCCACGGCCGCGGAGTCCGGCTGGCCGGCGGTCCTGGAGCAGTGGTCGCGCGCGAGCACCCGCGCGGCCCAGCAGCGGCTGTCGATCGACGTCGCCAACATCCACCTGCGCTGCGTGCAGGACATCGTCCTGGGCGCCGGCGCCGCCGGCATGCCGGCGGCCCTCGACACGGAGCTGCACGCCCTGTCGCTGCGGGCGACCGCCGAGTGCGACACGGCGGTCGCCACCATCATGGACGGCATCCTCCGCCGGGTCCTCGCCACCGTCCCCAGCGACGGCGTGCGGCGGCGGGCCGCGGCGGCCGTCCGGCGGGCCCTGGCCGAGGACGACGCGGTTCGGGACCTGGACCGCGTGCTGCTGGTCACCGCCGCGCCCGGGGTCGCCGTCATCGCCGGGCCGGGTGCACTCGGCGCGCTGCCCGCCTACCCGACGGAGGCGGGTCGGACCGTCCTGCCGGCGGTCGGCCTGGCCGTCGCGGTCAGCTCCTACGCCCGGTGGCGCGGCGCGACCCACGCCGACGCCGGCGCGGCGCGGTCCTGGCTGCGGCAGTCCACCGCGGCGGTGGAGCTGGAGCTCCGCCAGGAGGTGACCCGCCGGCTGCGGGCGGTGCACCGGGCGCTGACCGCCCTGATCGGCGAGACTGTCGAGCACGGCACCCTGCTCGCGTGACCCGCCCCGGCCGGCCCGCGCCGCCCGGCCGCGCGCCGCGGTTCCGCACCTCCCGCGCCGGCCGTGGCACGATGGGGGGCATGGCGGCGCCACAGGTCGTACCGGTCGAGACGCCGGACACCGAGGAGCTCCCCGAGATCGAGGGCCCCTGGGTGACGATCGTCTGGGACGATCCGGTAAATCTCATGTCGTACGTGACCTGGGTGTTCCAGAAGCTCTTCGGCTACAGCAGGGAGCGCGCGGAGAAGCTGATGCTGGACGTGCACCACAAGGGCCGGGCGGTGGTCTCCAGCGGGCCCCGGGAGCGCATGGAGCACGACGCGTCCCGGCTGCACGCGTACGGTCTGTGGGCAACGGTGGACCGTACGTGATTGGGGAGGCGGGGATCGGGTGAGTATGTTCCGCCGGCACGGGGGGCACTGCGTGGCGCGCTTCGCCCCCGACGAGGCCCGCGTGCTGCGCAAGGTGGCGGCCGAGGTGGTGGGCCTGCTGACGGACGGCTTCGACCACACCGACCCGGTGGTCGGCCGGCTGTTCCCGGACGCCTACCCCCGGGTGCCGGAGGACGGCGCCGAGTTCCGGCAGTACACGGAGGGCGACCTCAAGACCGCCAAGATAGACCAGGCCGGCGCGGTGCTCGCGGCGCTGCCGGACGGCTCGGGCGGCGAGGTGCGGCTGGATCTCGAGGCGGCGGAGGCATGGCTGCGGGCGCTCAACGACGCCCGGCTGGCGATGGGGGTCCGCCTGGAGATCACCGGCGACACCGACCTGCAGGACGAGCTGGACGACGCGGTGCTCAGCGACCCGACGTCCACCCGCGTGTTCCAGCTCTCGGTCTACGCATACCTCGGCTACCTGCAGGAATCCCTGCTCCACGCCATCCTCGGCGACGACTGACGCGGCGCGCCGACCGGGCGGGTGCTCGGCCGGCGCGCCGCGGGTCACGCGGTGGTGGCGTCCAGGGCCGCCAGCTCCTCGGGCGTGAGCTCCAGGTCGGCGGCCGCGGCGGAGTCCTGGATCGTCTCCGGGCGGCTGGCGCCCGGGATGGGTACCACCACCGGGGACTTCGCCAGCAGCCAGGCCAGGCACACCCGCTGTGGGCTGACGCCCCGGTCCTCGGCTACCCGGGCAAACGGCGCGAACCGCCCGCCCAGGTCGCCGGCCCGGCCGATGCCGCCCAGCGGCGACCACGGCAGGAACGCCAACCCCAGCTCGTCGCAGAGGGCCAACTCCGGCTCCGAGCTGCGGAACGCGGGCGAGAACTGGTTCTGCACCGACACCAGCCGGTCGCCGAGGATCTCCCGCGCCTCGCGGATCTGCGCCGGGTTCGCGTTCGAGATGCCGGCCAGCCGGATCTTGCCGGCATCCAGCAGGTCGCGTACCGCGCCGATGGATTCCGCGTACGGCACCCGCGGGTCCGGGCGGTGGTGCTGGTAGAGGCCGATCGCGTCGACGCCGAGGCGCCCCAGCGACGCGTCGCAGGCGGCGCGGAGGTGCCGGGCGGAGCCGTCGATGGTCCACGAACCGTCGCCCGGTCGCAGGTGGCCGCCCTTGGTGGCGACCAGCACACCGGACGTGTCGCCGCCGTAGCTGGCCAGGGCGGCGGCGATCAGTGACTCGTTGTGGCCGACATCGTCCGCGTACAGGTGATAGGCGTCCGCGGTGTCGATCAGGGTGACCCCCGCGTCCAGCGCGGCGTGGATGGTCCGCACGGACCGCTCCCGATCCGGCCGACCCTCGATGGACATCGGCATGCCGCCCAGTCCGACGGCGCTGACGGTGGCCGCGCCGATTGTGCGTTTCCTCATCTGACCTCCTCGTGACCTCCACCTTCCTACCCCGCCAGGCGCCCGCGGTACGTGACCCTTGCCACGGGCTCGGTGGTGTGACCGGACGGTGGGTAGGATTGCCGACGTGCTGCGCATCGACCGGGCGATCCTGGAGGGGATCGTCGCCCACGCCCGCCGTGACCACCCCGACGAGGCGTGCGGCGTCGTGGCCGGGCCCGCCGGCTCGGACGCCCCGGTGCGGCTCGTCGAGATGCAGAACGCGGCGCGGTCGATGACCTTCTACGAGTTCGACTCGATGGAGTATCTGCGGGTGTGGCGGGAGATGGACGACCACGACGAGGAGCCCGTCGTGATCTACCACTCGCACACCGCCACCGAGGCGTACCCCTCGCGCACCGACATCTCCTTCGCGGGTTGGCCGCAGGCGCACTACCTGCTCGTGTCCACCCGGTCGCCCGACACCACCGAGATCCGCTCGTTCCGCATCGTGGACGGGGCGGTGACCGAGGAGCCGGTGCACGTCGTCGATGCGACCGTGGACCCGCACGCCGTCCAGTCGTACATGTTCGGGCAGAGCCCGGCGACGGTCGACTACGAGTGTTCCGCCGACGATTCCCGCTCGACGCCCGCGTCCGCGGGCTGAGCGCGAACCGCACTCGTCAGTCTCTTCCGACCCGTCGTCGATCTTCTCGCTAGGAGCACGTCATGGCCATCGAGGTCCGCATTCCCACCATCCTGCGCTCGCACACCGGCGGCGCGAAGTCCGTCGAGGGCGCCGGCGACACGCTCGCCGCCCTCCTGTCCGACCTGGACGCGAAGTACCCCGGCCTGCGCGGCCGGCTGGTCACCGAGGCCGGCGGCCTGCACCGCTTCGTCAACGTGTACGTCAACGACGAGGACGTCCGGTTCCTCGGCGCCCTGGACGCGAAGCTGTCCGACGGCGACAACGTGACGATCCTGCCGGCGGTGGCCGGTGGCGCCTTCGGCTTCGCCGCGGCCGCCGCGATCGTGCAGCACAGCGCGGCCCAGGCGGCCCGGCGGCGCGACCCGGCGCCAGCCGGCCAGCGGTAGGGGGCGGGCCGCCATGGCGCGGTACGAAAGCCTGCTGGACGCCTGCGGGGGCACGCCGCTCGTCGGCCTCCCCCGGCTGTCGCCCGCGGTGGCCGAGGGCGCGCCCCCGGTGCGGCTGTGGGCGAAGCTTGAAGACCGCAACCCGACCGGCAGCGTGAAGGACCGCGCCGCGCTGTTCATGGTGCGCTCGGCCGAGGAGTCCGGCGCGCTTCGCCCCGGCGACACGATCCTGGAGCCGACCAGCGGCAACACCGGCATCGCGCTGGCCATGGTCGCCAAACTGCGCGGCTACCGGCTGGTCTGCGTGATGCCGGAGAACGTCTCGTCGGAGCGGGTGCAGCTCCTGCGGATGTACGGCGCCGAGATCATCTTTTCGCCGGCGGCGGGCGGCTCCAACCAGGCGGTCGCGGTGGCCAAACAGCTCTCCGCCGAGCACCCCGACTGGGTGATGCTCTTTCAGTACGGCAACGAGGCGAACGCCCGGGCGCACTTCGAGACGACCGGGCCGGAGCTGCTGCGGGACCTGCCGACGATCACGCATTTCGTGGCCGGGCTCGGCACCACCGGCACGCTGATGGGCGTCGGCCGCTACCTGCGGGAGAAGGTCGACGGCATCGAGGTGGTGGCCGCCGAGCCCCGCTACGGGGAGCTGGTGTACGGGCTGCGCAACATCGACGAGGGCTACGTCCCGGAGCTGTACGACGCGACGGTGCTCACCCGCCGGTTCTCCGTCGGCACCCGGGACGCGGTCCTGCGTACCCGGCAGCTCGTCGAGGTGGAGGGGCTGTTCGTCGGCTTCTCCACCGGGGCGGTGCTGCACGCGGCCCTGGCCGTGGCGCACGAGGCGGTCAAGGCCGGCCGCCGGGCCGACGTGGCATTCCTGGTCGCCGACGGCGGCTGGAAGTACCTGTCGACGGGCGCGTACGGCGGCACGCTGGCGGAGGCTGAGGAAGCCCTGGAGGGCCAGCTATGGGCTTGACGGTTTCCGATCGCAACAAGAGTTAGAACGCCGCCATCGTGCCGGCCAGGTTGATGACCAGCGGCACGGTGGCGGCGGCCAGCAGCACCCACGGCAGCCAGGGGCGGTGCACCGACAGGAACGCTGCCGCGGTCAGCGCCATCCCGGCCAGGCCCGCGGCGATCACCGTGGGTTCGTACCAGTCCGGCGCGTGGCCGGTCAGCATCGCCACCATCGCGCGCGCCGCCACGGCCAGGCCCACCATCGTGAGCGCCGCGGCCCAGGCGCACATGCCCAGCAGGCGGCCGGCCGTGGGCGCCGGGTCGTCGGGGCCCGGCAGCCGCAGCGCGCCGGCGGGCCGGTGCCGGACGACCGAGCGCTGCTCCCACGGCACGGACATCTCCTGCGTACCGGCCCACCACGCCGAGCCGATCCCGCCCATGTCGCCGACATCCGGCCCGTCGGGGTGCGCGCCGGGCGGCGCGGTTTCGGGGCGGGGTCGCGGGGTCGCGGCCGGGCTGCGGGGGGCCTGGGTCGGCACGCCGTCACCGTCCTGTCTGCGGGCAGTCTGCACCCTGTGCAACGGTTGTCCGGCCTGATGCGTAACGCGGGCGTGTCCCTGTCACGTTGACGACATGTTTCGCTAGAACTTCCAGTCCGGCGTACGGGTCGGCGTAGGCTGCGCACCGTGGTGGACGCGCCAATTGGGATCTTCGACTCCGGAGTCGGTGGCCTCACCGTCGCGCGCGCCATCCTCGACCAGCTGCCGCACGAGCAGATCGTCTACCTGGGCGATACGGCGCACGTGCCGTACGGCCCGAAGCCGATCGCCGACGTCCGGCGGTACACGCTCCAGTGCCTGGACCACCTCGTGGATCAGGGCGTGAAGATGCTCGTCATCGCCTGCAACAGCGCCTCGGCGGCGTGCCTGCACGACGCCCGGGAGCGCTACTCCGTGCCCGTGGTGGAGGTGATCCGCCCGGCCGTCCGCCGGGCGGCCGCGGCGACCCGCAACGGCCGGGTCGGGGTGATCGGCACGGTCGCCACGATTGCGAGCGGAGCCTACGCGGATGCGTTCGCCGCCGCGCCGAACGTCGACGTGACGAGCGTGGCCTGCCCACAGTTCGTAGGCTTCGTGGAGCGGGGGATCACCACGGGCCGGGCCCTGCTGGGCCTGGCCAGCGCGTACCTGGAGCCCCTGCAACGCGCGCAGGTCGACACCCTGGTGCTGGGTTGCACGCACTATCCGCTGCTCGCCGGCCTGATCGGCCTCGTTATGGGAGACGGTGTCACGCTGGTGTCAAGCGCGGACGAGACCGCCAAGGACGTCTACCGGGTGCTCACCCGGGCGGACCTGGTGCGCCCCGACGACGCGCCGGCGCCGGCGCACCGGTTCCTGACGACGGGGGACGCCGCGCCGTTCGGCCGGCTCGCCCAGCGTTTCCTCGGGGCGGACATCCTCGCGGGCACGCCGGTCTCCTCGCGGACCGTGGGGGTCGCGGGAGCGGTCCGATGAGGTTGACGGTGTTGGGCTGTGCCGGCAGCTTCCCCGGCCCGGAGTCGTCGTGCTCGGCGTACCTCGTCGAGGCGGAGGGCTTCCGGCTGCTGCTGGACTTCGGCGCCGGCTCGATGTCCGCGCTCCAGCGCTACGCGGGCCTGCACGCGGTCGACGCCATCCTGATCACCCATCTGCACTGCGACCACGTGCTGGACGCGGCCACGTACGTGGTCGTGCGGCGGTACGCGCCCGAGGGCCCCTACCCGCCGCTCCCCGTCTACGCCCCGGCCGGCGCGCCGGACCGCATCGCCGCGGCGTACGGCCATGAGGAGGGGCCGTTGGACGACGTCTACCGCTTCTACGGCCTGCAGCCGGGCACGTTCCCGATCGGGCCGTTCACGGTCACGGTGGACAGGGTGAACCACCCCGTGGAGACGTACGGCGTCCGGCTGGAACACCGCGGGCGGGTGTTGGCGTACTCCTCGGACACGGCCCCCTGCGAGTCCCTGGTGCGGCTCGCCCAGCAGGCGGACGTCTTCCTGTGCGAGGCCAGCTACCTGGACGGTGCGGACAACCCGCCGGACCTGCACCTGACGGGGCGCGAGGCCGGCGAGGCCGCCACGAAGGCGAGCGTCGGCATGCTCCTCCTGACGCACCTCGTGCCGGCGTGGGGCAGCGAGGCGGTCACCCACGAGGCGGCCGAGGCGGCGTTCGCCGGCCCCGTCGAGGTGGCCCGCCCGGGCGCCCGCTACGACGTCTGAGTTTGTGACGCACAGTTCGCCGGGGCGTCAACCCCGTGTCGCCTCGCACACCCGCGCCCACCCCACCGTGAGCGCATGCGTATCGCGATCATCGCGGAGTCCTTCCCGCCGGACGTGAACGGTGTCGCGCACTCCGTCGTCCGCGTCGCCGAACACCTGGTCCATCGGGGTCACCGCCCCCTGGTCATCGTCCCGGCTCCCGCGCCGACCACGCGGGGAGTCGCCGGCATCCATCCGTACCCCGTCGTCCGCGTTCCCAGCCTGCCGCTGCCCGGCTACCGCTCGTTCCGCGTCGGCGTGCCCGGCCGGCGGCTGGCCGACGCCCTGGTGGGGCACGCCCCCGACGTCGTGCATCTGGCCAGCCCGTTCGTGCTCGGGGCCCGCGGCGTCACGCTCGCCCAGCGCGAGGGGCTGCCGGCCGTCGCGGTGTACCAGACCGACATCGCCGCGTACGCCCGCCTGTACCGGCTGCGGCACGGCGAGGCAGCCGCGTGGCGCTGGCTGCGTTCCGTGCACAACCGCGCGGCCCGCACCCTGGCGCCGTCCACCGCCGCGGCGGCCGCCCTGGCCGCCAACGGCGTGCGCGACGTGCGACTGTGGGGCCGGGGCGTCGACACGGCCAGGTTCGACCCGGCCAAGCGCAGCGATCGGGTCCGGGCCGCACTCGCGCCGGCCGGCGAGGTGCTCGTGGGTTACGTGGGCCGGCTGGCCGTGGAGAAGCGGCTGGACCTGCTTGCCGCCACCTGCCGGTTGCCCGGCGTGCGGCTCGTGATCGTCGGCGACGGGCCGGCCCGGGCGCGGCTGGCGGGACTGCTGCCCGGCGCCGCCTTCCTCGGCGCGCGGCACGGCGAGCAGTTGGCCCGCCTGTACGCGAGCCTGGACGTGTTCGTGCACACCGGCCCGCACGAGACCTTCGGGCAGACAGTGCAGGAGGCGCAGGCCAGCGGCGTACCCGTGGTGGCGCCGGCCGCCGGTGGGCCGGTTGACCTGGTGGCGTCGGGCGTCACCGGCACGCTCGTCCCGCCGGAGGACGGCGCGGCCATCGCGGCCGCGGTGGCGGCACTGGCGGCCGATCCCGCGCGGCGCCGGGAGTACGGCGTAGCCGCGCGCGCCCGGGTGCTCAACCGTTCGTGGGCCGCCGTCGGCGACGAGCTGATCGCGCACTACCGGGCGGTGCTGCCGGCACGGGCGGTGGTGCCCCGCCCGGTGCCGGCATGACCGCCGGGCTCCGGATCGTCCGGCTGGCGAACTTCGTCGCGCCCCGCTCCGGTGGCCTGCGGACCGCGCTGCGCGGCCTCGGCCGGGGCTACCGCGCGGCCGGCCACGAACCGATCCTGATCGTGCCGGGGGAGCGGGCGGCGGACGAGCTGACCGACGAGGGGCGCGTGCTGACGGTGCCCGGGCCGCTGCTGCCCGGCACCGGCGGCTACCGGGTCATCGCGGGCCGGCGGCGGCTCGCGGCCCTGCTGGCCGAGCTCGCGCCCGACCGGCTGGAGGTGGCCGACCGGTCCACGCTGCGCTGGACGGGCCGCTGGGCGCGCGCGAACGGCGTACCCGCGCTGATGGTGTCGCACGAGAGCCTCGCCGGGCTGCTGCGGGTGTGGGGCCTCCCGGCCCGCTTGGGCGACCCGGCGGCCGACCGGCTCAACGCGGCGACCGCGGCGGCGTACGACAGGATCGTTTGCACGACGGCCTGGGCGGCGGCCGAGTTCCGCCGGATCGGCGTGCGGCACCTGGAGCGGGTCCCGCTGGGGGTGGATCTCGCCACGTTCACGCCAACGCGGCGGGACATGCACGTGCGCGGGCGGTACGCCCGGCCGGGCGAGGTCCTGGTGGTCCACTGCGGCCGGCTGTCCCCGGAGAAGCGGGCGGACCTGGCGGTGGACGCGGTAGCGGAGCTGCGCGGCGCCGGCGTGCCGGCGGTCGGCGTGGTGCTCGGGGACGGTCCGCGCCGGGCGGCACTGGTCCGCCGGGCGGCCGGCCTGCCGGTGCGGTTCCTCGGCTTCCACCCCGACCGCGCGGCCGTTGCCGCCGTGCTGGCCAGCGCGGACGTCGCCATCGCGCCGGGGCCGGTGGAGACGTTCGGGCTCGCGGCGCTGGAGGCGCTGGCCTGCGGCACCCCGGTCGTGGTGAACGCCGCCAGCGCGCTGCCGGAGGTGGTCGGCGCGGCGGGGGTGGCGGTCGTCGGCACCCCCGCCGGGTTCGCCGACGGCGTCCGCGAGCTGCTGGACCGTCCGGCGGCGCAGCGCCGGGCGGCGGCGCGGGCCCGGGCGGAGCAGTACGGCTGGGCGGCGTCGGTGGACGGCTTCCTGCGCGCCCACGGCGCCGCCCCGGCACCGGTTCCGGCTGCCCTGCCGGGCGGGGGCCGGGCGTGCTGACCTTCGTGGCGCTGGGCGACTCCACCACCGCGGGCGTCGGCGACCCGATGCCGGACGGTACGTGGCGTGGCTGGGCCGCGTTGCTGGCGGAGGGCCTCGGGGCGCCCGGCGACGTGGCGTTCCACAACCTCGCCCGCAGCGGCGCGCTCACGGGCGACGTGGCCACCGAGCAACTGCCGGCCGCGCTGGCCCGCCGGCCCCAGGTGGCCGCCCTGGTCGTGGGTGTCAACGACACCTTGCGCGGGGCCTTCGACGGCGCGGACGTGGGGCGCCTGCTGGACCGGACGGTCGGCGCGCTGACCGGCGGCGGCGCGGTGGTGCTGACGGCCTGCCTGCCCGACCCAGGCCGGATGTTTCGCCTGCCCGGGGTGCTGGCCCGGCCGCTGGGCCGGCGGATCGCCGCGGTCAACGCGGCGGTGCACCGGGCGGCGCTCCGGCACGGCGCCCTGCACCTGCACATCCCGGAGCTGCCCGGCGCATACGACGCTCCGATGTGGAGCGTCGACCGCCTGCATCCGGGGGAGCGGGGACACCGGTTGTTGGCGGGTGCGGCGTACGACACGCTGGTGGCCGCCGGGATGCCGGGGCGCCGCCGCCCGGACGCGGATCCGGGGAACCCGCCGCCCGGCCGCCGGGCCCGGCTGCGGTGGCTGGCCACCCGGGGGACCCGATGGGCGCTTGCCCGGTCGACGGACCTGCTGCCGGACCTGGCCCGCCTCGCCGTGGCGGAGTGGCGCGGCGCCGGGACGAGGGACGTCCGACTCGAGGCGTACGCCGAGGCCGGGCCGCGGCAGCCCGCCCGTGGTCGGCCGGGGGTCAGGTGAGCCAGACGAGCAGCGAGTCACCCGCGTCGGCGGCCCCGCCGACGAAGGCCACCAGGTCCCGGTATCCGCCGGCCAGGTCCGGCGGGCTGTCCGCCCAGCCGCCCGGGTAGACGTCGGCCATCGCCGCCGGGTCGAGGTGTGCGGCCAGGGCGCCGAACGGCGTGGCGCGCAGGAACGCCGCCGCGGCGGCGACCTCGGCGGGGGTGAAGAGGCGCGGCGGCTCGTACGCCCACTCGTCGGCGGACAGGGCGGCGCCCCCGCCGATCAGGTCGACCGGCGGCGGACCGGCCAGCGCCAGCAGGTGCCGCAGCCCGGCCCACTCGACGTCCGTGCCGTACCCCCGGCGCTCGGCCAGCGGGGCCTCGTCCGGCCAGTCGCTGCTGACCTCGTCGGCGTAGTCGAACGCCGCGTCCGGGTCGGTCGACGCCAACCCGCGCAACACGGCGAGCTCGGCCGCCGTCAACCGCGCGTACTGCATCATCTTCGACATCGCCGGAGCATCGTCGCAGAGGCCACCGACAGAAGCGCGCGCCGCGCCGCATAGGCTGCCAGGCATGGCGCGACCTGACGGGCGGGAGCCCGACCACCTGCGACCGGTGACGTTGACCCGGCAGTGGAGCATCCATCCCGAGGGGTCGGTGCTCGTGGAGTTCGGCGCTACGCGCGTGCTGTGCACCGCCAGCGTCACCGAGGGCGTGCCCCGCTGGCGCAAGGGGTCGGGGCTGGGCTGGATAACCGCGGAGTACGCGATGCTGCCCCGGGCCACCACGACGCGGTCGGACAGGGAGAGCGTGCGCGGCAGGGTGGGCGGCCGGACGCACGAGATCTCCCGGCTCATCGGCCGCAGCCTGCGGGCCTGCGTGGACCTCAAGGCGCTCGGCGAGAACTCGATCGTGCTGGACTGCGACGTGCTCCAGGCCGACGGCGGCACCCGTACGGCAGCGATCACGGGGGCGTACGTCGCGCTGCACGACGCCGTCAGCTACCTCGCCGGCCGCAAGCTGCTGGCCGGCAAGGCGACCACGGCGGTCCGCCGCTCGGTGGCGGCGGTCAGCGTCGGCGTGGTGGCGGGCACGCCGCTCCTCGACCTGTGCTACGAGGAGGACGTGGCCGCGGAAGTGGACATGAACGTTGTCTGCACCGACGCCGGCGAGTTCGTGGAGGTGCAGGGGACCGGCGAGGCCGGGGTCTTCGACCGGGCGCAGCTCGACGCGCTGCTCGACCTCGGCGTTGCCGGCTGCGCCGAGCTGGCCGACGCCCAGCGCAAGGCGCTGGCCGCATGACCGAGTTGTTGCTCGCCACCCGCAACCCGAAGAAGCTGGCGGAGTTGCAACGGATCCTCGACGCGGCGCTCGGCACGCAGGCCGTGCGGCTGCTCGGCCTCGCCGACGTGCCCACGTACGAGGAGGTGCCGGAGTCGGGCCTCACCTTCGGCGAGAACGCGCTGCTGAAGGCGCGGGAGGGCGTCCGGCACACCGGCCTGCCGACCGTCGCGGACGACTCCGGCCTGGCGGTGGACGCGATGGGCGGCATGCCGGGGGTGTTCAGCGCCCGGTGGTCCGGCCGGCACGGCGACGACCAGGCGAACCTGGACCTGCTCCTCGCGCAGCTCACCGACGTCGGCGACGGCCAGCGCGGCGCGGCATTCGTCTGCGCCGCCGCGCTGGTGCTGCCCGGCGGCAAGGAGCACCTGGTGGACGGCCGGCAGGCCGGCTGGCTGCTGCGCTCCCCGCGCGGGGAGGGCGGTTTCGGCTACGACCCCGTGTTCGTCGGGGAGGGCCAGAGCCGGACCAACGCCGAGTTGAGCCCGAAGGAGAAGGACGCGATCAGCCACCGCGGCACGGCGTTCCGGGCGCTGGCCAAGCTCATCGCCCGCGAGCTGCCCAAGCTCCGCCGCCCCTGACCCCGGCCGCCGCCCCTGACCCCGGCCGGCGGAAAGATCGTGGACACTTTCCCGGGTCAGCACACGGACTGGTGTCCACGATCTTTCTGCGGGCTCGCGTCCGCGGCCCGCAGGCGGGCGGGGAGGTCGAAGATCGAGGCGAGGCGGCGGGCGTCCGGCACCGGCGTCCGGCGGTGCGGGTCGATGAGGTACGCCGTCATGCCGGCCCGCTCCGGGCCCGCGAAGTCGGGCCCGTAGGTGTCGCCGACGAACACCGCCGCCCGGGCCTCGATGCCCAGCGCGTCCAGCGCCGTGGCGTAGATCGTCGGGTGGGGTTTGCGCCAGCCGACCTCCACCGAGGTGATCACCGCGTCGACGAACGGCAGCAGGCCCATGGCCTCGAGGTGGTTGGGGACCAGGTCCGCCCGGTGGGTGTTGGTGACGACCGCGAGGCGGTGGTCGCGGTGCAGCTCCCGCACCAGCTCGGTGATGCCGGCGGGGTAGCGCACGCCGGTGTTCCATTCGCCGATGTACTCGACGACGAACGCCTCGACGTCGGCGGGCGCCGGTTGCCGGCCCAGGGCGGTAGCGAGGAAGGCCGCGCCCACCTCCGTCATGGCGAACTCGTGGTCGTCCTGGTCGCTGAGCCGGTCGAACTCCGCGTTCGTCCGCAACCAGGCAGCGAGGAAATCGCGGTAGCTCAGCCTGGCGCCCAGCCGCAGAAGCAGCTCATGGCTCCGCGCGTGGCTCTGCGCGGTGCGGCTGGCAGAGTAGTCGACCAGCGTGCCGAAGAAGTCGAACAGGATGTGGGTACGACCGGCTGGAGGCATCGCGCATTCTCGCACGGACCCCGCTGGCCGTCATTCCGTCCAGCCGGCCGTGTCGTCCAGCCGCCGCCGCCACAGCTGAACGCCCGCCGGTGTCCAGCGTCGGCAGAATTCGAGCAGCGACGAGCACCGGTCGAGCATCGCCTCCCGCCGTTCCGCCCACGCCGGGCGGTGGCCGTAGCCGGCGAAGAACTCGTCGAGGGCGGCGGCGTGCCGGGGATGGTGCGTCCGGACGATCCACTCGCACCACGCGATGTCCTCGATCGGCCGGCCCGGGTGCGCCCACTCCCAGTCGAGCACGGCGGTGACGGTGAACGCGGGTGGTGCCAGCAGGATGTTGTTCGGGCCGTAGTCGCCGTGCACCAGCACCGTGCCGCCGGGGCGCGGGTCGTCACCGAACACGTCCGCCAGCTCCGTCGCGTGCACCCGGCGCAGCGTCGTCCCACAGGCGCGCAGGACGGCCGCCGCGTGCCCCGCCTCGATCAGCTCCTGACCGTGGACACCGGCCACCCACCGGGTGGTCAGCTCACCGGCGCCGCCGCTCAGGAGCGCGGGAACCGGCAAGCTGCCGCTGAGGCGGTCCAGCATGAGCTGCTCCCGCGCCTGCCGGTCCGCGGCGTCCGGACCGTCGTACCGCTTGACCACCACCGCGCCGTCGCCCCGCGTGTCGTTGGTGTAGCCGTGGGGTAGCCGCCGCACGACTCGCCCTAGGCCAGCGGGCCGGTGGCGGCCTCGACGGCGGCGCGCAGGTCCGGCCCCGCGATGATCCGGCGGGCGGCTGCCAGGGCGGGGGCGAGGAAGACGTCGGGGCCCGGCGCCACGACCTCGGCCAGCTCCGGCACCGTCGCCAGCGTCGCCAGGGCGGCCGCGCCGGCGGGGGAGGGGGCCAGCGGCGCGCGGAGCCGCAGTCCGCGGGCTGCCGCCAGCAGCTCCACGGCGAGGAGGCTGGTGAGGTTGTCCAGCACCGTGCGCAGCTTCACCGCGGCCGCCCAGCCCATCGACACGTGGTCCTCCTGCATGCCGGACGTGGGCAGCGAGTCCACCGAGGCGGGGGCGGCCAGCCGGCGGTTCTCCGCCACGATGCCGGCGGCCGTGTACTGCGCGATCATGAGCCCCGAGTTGACGCCCGGGTCCGGGGTCAGGAACGGCGGCAGCTCCCGGGAACGGGTGACGTCGAGCAGCCGGTCCACCCGGCGTTCCGCGATCGCCCCCACCTCGGCCGCCGCGATGGCGAGGAAGTCGGCGGCGAAGCCCAGCGGCGCCCCGTGGAAGTTGCCGGTCGACTCCACCCGCCCGTCCGGCAGCACCACCGGGTTGTCGACCACCGAGCCGAGCTCGCGCAGCGCCACCGACTCGGCGAACGCCAGGGTGTCCCGGGCAGCGCCGGTGACCTGCGGCGCGCACCGCATGGAGTACGCGTCCTGCACCGCGTGCAGCACGTCGTGCCGGTGTGAGTCCATGATGGCCGAGCCTTGCAGCAGCCGGTGGATGTTCGCTGCCGACACCACCTGGCCGGGGTGCGGCCGGATCGCGTGCAGCTCGGCGGCGAACGGCCGGTCGGAGCCCAGCATGGCCTCGATCGACAGTGCGGCGGCGAGATCCGCCATGGCCAGCAGGTGGGCGGCGTCCGCCACGGCGAGCAGCAGCATCCCCAGCATGCCGTCCGTGCCGTTGATCAGGGCCAGGCCCTCCTTCGCGGCCAGCGTCACCGGCCGCAGCCCCGCCTCCCGCAGGGCCACGCCGCCGCCGACAGGCGCACCGCCGACCGGCGCCGCGCCGGCCCCCGCGGACGAGGCCGGGCCGGCCGGCAGCACCCAACCCTCGCCGAGCAGCACCAGCGCGCAGTGCGCCAGCGGTGCCAGGTCCCCGGAGGCGCCCAGCGAACCGTGCGCCGGCACCCACGGCGTCACCCCCGCGTTGAGCAGGTCCGCCAGGGCCTGGGCGAGCAGCGGTCGGACCCCGGAGAGACCCAGCGCGAGCGAGCGGATCCGCAGCAGCAGCATCGCCCGCACCACCTCCGCCGGCATGGGCGGGCCCACCCCGGCGGCGTGCGAGCGGATCAGCGCGTGTTGCAGCTCCACCCGCCGCTCCGGGGCGATGAACGTGTTGGCCAGCGCGCCGAAGCCGGTGGAGATCCCGTACACGGGGCGGCCGGCGCGCTCGATGCCGTCCACGATCTCGCGGCTGGCCGCCATCGCGGCGAGCGTGGCCGGCGCGAGGGAGACCGGCGCCCCGCCCCGGGCCACGGCGAGCACGTCGGCGGGGGCGACCCCGGCGGGCCCGATCGTGACGGCCGCCGTCACGCCGGCTCGCCCCCGACCAGCACCGTCGTCACCATCGGCACCCCCGGCCGGTAGGCCAGGTAGACGTGCGACGGCGCGTCCAGGATCAGCAGGTCGGCGCGCGCCCCCGGGCGCAGGACGCCGACGTCGTCGCGGCGCAGTGCCCGCGCGCCGCCCGCGGTCGCCGCCCACACGGCCTCCGCCGGGGTCAGGCTCAGCTCGCGGACCGCCAGCGCCACGCAGAAGGGCATCGAGGAGGTGTACGAGGAACCGGGGTTGCAGTCCGTCGCCAGCGCCACGGTCACCCCGGCGTCGAGCAGCCGGCGGCCGTTCGGGTACGCCGACCCGGTGGCGAATTCGGCCCCGGGCAGCAGCGTGGCCACCACCCC
>DASQDS010000285.1:0-2863 GCA_035634075.1 Pilimelia sp.
CGACGGTACGCCCGTGGCGGGGCGGGTGCCCGACGACCTGCCGACCGGGTTCATCCCGGCCGTCGTGCCGCCCGCCGCGCCGGGCGTACCCGGCCCGCCGGCCGCCAACGACGAGAACTGGTTCCAGCCGGCCCGGCCGGCCGCGAAGCACACCGACCCGGAGAAGGATGCATAGTGGGACAGACCAACAAGCCGACGAGCCTCGACTGGCTGCTCGACGACCTCATCGAGCGGGTCCCCTCGGCGCAGCAGGCCGTGGTGCTGTCGTCCGACGGGTTGCTGATGGGCACGTCGCGCGGGCTCAGCCGGGAGGACGGGGAGCACCTCTCCGCGATGGCCGCCGGCTTCCAGAGCCTCGCCCGCAGCGCGAGCCGGCACTTCCACGCGGGCGCGGTGCGGCAGACCGTGGTGGAGATGGACGAGGCGTTCCTGTTCGTGACCGCCGCCGGCCACGGGGCGTGCCTCGCGGTGCTGAGCGCCGCCGACGCCGACATCGGCCTGATCGCGTACGAGATGGCGATGCTGGTCACGCGGGTGGGGCAGAATCTGTCGGCACCGTCGCGGCCCTCGGCGGTGTCCCTCGATGTGGCGGGATAACGAGCCCACCGGCCCGGACCATGACTGGTTGGATCGCGACGCCGGCCCGGTGGTGCGGCCGTACGCGATGACGGGTGGCCGGGTCCGGCCCACCTCGGCGGCGTTCGACCTGGTGGCGTTCGTGGTGGCGCGTCCCGTCGCGGAGCCGTTGCCCGTCCACCTCCAGCCGGAGCACCGGGCGATCCTGGCGGCCACCCGCCAGCCCATCTCGGTGGCCGAGCTCTCCGCCCACCTGGACCTCGCGCTCGGCGTGGTCCGGGTCCTGCTGGGTGACCTGCTGGCGGAGGGCATGATCTCGTTGCACGAGCCGCGCGGGGCCGACGAGGCTCCCGACGAACACGTACTCAAGGCGGTGGTCAATGGACTCCGGGCGCTCTGACCGGAAGGTCCCGCTGGCGTTGAAGATCCTCGTCGCCGGGGGCTTCGGGGCGGGCAAGACGACGCTGGTGGGCGCGGTCAGCGAGATCCGGCCGTTGCAGACCGAGGAGGTGCTGACCGGCGTCAGCGTCGGCACGGACGACACTGCGGGCGTGGAGGCCAAGGCCACCACCACGGTCGCGATGGATTTCGGGCGCATTACGGTCGGGTCGGACATTGTCCTGTATCTGTTCGGCACCCCCGGTCAGGATCGTTTCTGGTTCTTGTGGGACGAATTGGCGCAGGGTGCGCTGGGCGCGGTGGTGCTCGCGGACACCCGCCGCCTGGCGGACTGCTTCCCGTCGGTCGACTATTTCGAACGCCGGGGCACCCCGTTCCTGGTCGCCGTCAATTGCTTCAACGGCGAGCAGCTGTTCGGCGCCGACGCCGTGCGCACCGCCCTTGACCTGGACCCGGACGTGCCGGTGGTGCTGTGCGACGCCCGCGACCGCAGGTCCAGCAAGGACGTGCTCATCGCCCTCGTCGAGCACGTCATGGAACGGGCCGTGCGGCGGACAGCCCGGGTGGCCAGCGGGCAATGATCGCGCACCGGAATAGAACGGTTACCGCAGGTTAAGCAAGCGCTTTCCGCGCGGCTCTCTGGAAATTTTCTCTGATTGGACCTGGCTAAATCGCGGGCGCCCCCCGAGCATTGGGACTTGTGTCAGGCCGCCACCGAGATTCTCGTCACATCCGCTGGGCCGGGGTCGCCGCGGTGGTGGTGCTCGCCCTGGTGGTGCCGGGTGGCTGGCTGGCCGTGCGGGCGCTCGGAAAGCCAAGCTGCGGCCCGCTCACCGCGTTCACCGTAGCCGCCGCCGCCGAGATCGCGCCGGCCGTCCGGGCGGCCGCCGAGGAATGGGCGGCCGAGGGGGCGGAATCCGGCGAGACCTGCGTGACGATCGACGTCACCGGCGCCGAGCCCGTGGACATCGCCGCCGCGGTGGCCAGCCGGCACGGCGTCACGCTGACCGGCGTGGGCCAGGCCGCCGGCACCACCCCCGTGCCCGACGTATGGCTGCCGGACTCCTCCGTCTGGCTGTCGCGGCTCGCCGCCACCGCGTCCGGGTTCACGCCGTCGAGCGCGTCCGTCGCGCTCAGCCCGGTGGTGCTGGCGATGCCGGAGCCGGTGGCAAGCCAGTTCGGCTGGCCCGAGTCGACGCTGTCCTGGGGCAACCTGGTGCGGCAGCTCGGCACGGGCACCCAGGTGCGGACCGGGATCGTCGAGCCCACCCGCGACGTCGCCGGCCTGTCCGGACTGCTCGCGCTGAGCCAGGCGGCGGGCGCCGGTGGCGCCGAGTCACAGCAGGCCACGACCGGCGCCCTGCGCTCGCTCGCCGCGGGCCGGTCGCTGCTGCGGCCCGACCTGCTGGCCCGGTTCCCCCGCTCGCCGGACCCCGCCTCCGTCGCCTCCGCGCTGGGCGCGGCACCGCTGTCCGAGCAGGCGGTGATCTCGTACAACGCGGCGAAGCCGCCGATCGGGCTCGCGGCGCTGTACGTGCAACCGGCGCCCCTGCCGCTCGACTACCCGTACGCGGTGATGCCCGGCATCGACCCGGCCAAGGAGCGGGCCGCCACCCGGTTCCGCGACGTGCTGCGCGAGGGCCGCTTCGCCGACCGGCTGGCGCGGCTGGGCCTGCGTGGCCCGGACGGCGTCGGCGGCAGCGGTTTCCCGGCGCCCACCGGCGCGCCCGCGCCGGCCGGCACCCCACTGCCCGCCGGCGACCCGGGCCAGGCCCCCGGCGCCGGCGTGGACCCCGCGGCGGTGGAGCGGGCGCTGTCCACCTGGACGTCCATCACGCTCCCGGCCCGGATGCTGGCCGTGGTGGACGTCTCCGGGTCGATGCGCGAG
>DASQDS010000286.1:0-8924 GCA_035634075.1 Pilimelia sp.
CGCGGCGCCCGCCGGGTCGGCCGCCCCCACCAGGTACGGGATGCCGCCCAGGGCGGTCCCGAGCACCGGCCGGCCATGCGACAGCGCCTCCAGGATCGCGGTCGGCAGCACGTCGTGCCAGGTCGACGGCGTCACCACCACGGCCGCGCGGCGCACCTCGGCGGCGACGCCGGCGCGGTCCAGCGGGCCGAGGTACGTCACGTCGGCGCGGCGCGCCGCGGCGGCCTCGGCCAATGCCCGCTGGTCGCCGTCGCCGGCGATCCGCAGCGGCCCGAGCGCGCCGTCCGGGTGCCGGTCCCACGCGTCGAGCAGCAGCCCGAGGCCCTTCTCCGGGGCGAGCCGGCCGGCGAAGAGGAACCCCGCGCCGGGCGCGACGGCCGCGGGCGGACCCGGGTCCGGCACCGAGTTGGGCTTGACCGCGATCCGGTCCGCCGGGATGCCGTAGTCGCGCAGGTGCGCGGCGATCGCCTCGGTGAGCGCGACGAAGCGGTCCACCGACCGCCACGTCGAGCGGTGCGCCGACAGTGTCACCGCCATCACCGCGCTCTGCGCCCGCGAGCCGCGGTAGCAGCGGTGCACCACCGCCGGCACGCCGAGGGTGCGGCCGCGGCACTCGGTGCAGATGTGGCCGTCCCGGAAATACACCCCCGGCGCGCACACCTGCCGGTAGTTGTGGACGGTCTGGACGACCGGAACGCCGTGCCGGTGCGCGGTGCGCACCACCCAGGGTGACAGCAGTGGGTACGGGTTGTGCAGGTGCACCACGTCCGGCCGGTGCTCGGCCAGCAGCGCCGAGAGGTCCCGCTGGGCCGCGGCGTTGTAGAGCGGGGAGAGCGGCAGCAGCGCCTTGCGGGCGGCCGGCATGGCGTCGATGTCGTCGGAGTCGCGCAGGAACGGCAGCACCGTGACCCCGGCCGCCGCCACCTGCTCGATCTCCTGATCCACGATCGTGTTCTCGCCGGAGGGCTGGGCGCTGCGGTATCGGTTGTGCGCGACCACCACTTTCATGAGCAGCCACGCTACCGTTTAGCCGTGCCCGAACTTCCCGAGGTGGAGGCGCTCGCCGCGTACCTGCGCGAGCGGGCGGTCGGCCGCCAGGTCGACCGCGTCGACGTGGGCGCCATCAGCGCTCTCAAGACGTACGACCCGCCCGTCAGCGTGCTGGCCGGGCGGGCGCTGGCCGATGCCGGGCGGCACGGCAAGTTCCTGGACCTGACCGTCGACGGCGGACTGCACCTCGTCGTGCACCTCGCCCGGGCCGGCTGGCTGCACTACCGGGAGGCGCTGGGCGGCACGCCGCTGCGGCCCGGTAAGGGGCCGATCGCGCTGCGCGTGCGGCTCGACGACGGCTCCGGCTTCGACCTCACGGAGGCCGGCACGCAGAAGAAGCTGGCCGCGTACCTGGTGACCGACCCCGCGCTGGTGCCCGGCGTGGCGAAGCTGGGCCCGGACGCGCTCGCCGCCGACCCGGCGACCTTCGCCGCCCGCATCCGGTCCCGCCGGGGGCAGGTCAAGGGCGTGCTGACCGACCAGGAGGTGCTGGCCGGCGTCGGCAACGCGTACTCCGACGAGATCCTGCACACCGCCCGGCTGTCGCCGTTCGCGCTGAGCCACAAGCTCACCGACGAGCAGCTGGCGCGGCTGTACGCGGCGACCCAGGAGACGCTGTCCGGGGCGGTCGCGCGGTCGGTCGGCCAGCGGGCCGCGACGCTGAAGGCGGAGAAGCGGTCGTCGTTGCGGGTGCACGCCCGCACCGGCCTGCCCTGCCCGGTGTGCGGCGACCTGGTGCGTGAGGTGTCCTTCGCCGACTCGAGCCTCCAGTACTGCCCCGGCTGCCAGACCGGCGGCAAACCGCTCGCGGACCGACGGCTGTCCCGGCTGGTCAAGTGAAACCGGACACCCGGCGGGCGGGCGGGAGCAACCGGTCATCGGTATAGTGACCCGGGTTTCGGGCTGTGCCCGGAGGGCATGCCGACGTGGGCCGTTCCGGCGGTCCCCATGGACAGCCGGTGGGGCGTAATGTCTCTCGGGTCGCCGCCGCCTCGCGCTGGTCGTGGGAGACTGTCGCAGTTGCGGGTAGTACGGGAGGACGCAGGTGAGGTGACGACTAGCCTCCAACGCCCGGTCCCTGACGCGAGCCGGAGCAGCACCGTGCGCCACGTCGACAGCTTCGAGATCCAGCCACCGAAGCCCCCGCCGCCCAACGGCGTGGTCCGCTCCGCCTGGTCGCGTGCGCGTCGGGCGTCGCGCTGGCACCGGCCGTACACCGCGGTCATCTTCCTGCTCGACTACGCCGCCGCGGCACTGGTCAACTTCCTCGCCACCGTCAGCTTCGAGAAGGCGTTCTCCGGCTTCCAGGGTAAACCGGAGCTGTTCTACCTGGTGGCGTACGCGATGCTGCCGCTCGGCTGGGTCATCGTGCTGTGGGGCAACGGCGCCTACGACCGGCGCTACCTCGGCCTCGGCACCGACGAGTTCAAACGGGTGGTCCGCGCGTCGGTGACGGTCGCCGCGAGCGTCTCGTTCGCGGCCTTCGCCACCAAGACGCAGGTGTCCCGCATGACGGTGGGGACCGCCCTGCTCGGCACGCTGGTGCTCATCCTGCTGCTGCGCTACTCGGCCCGGCTGGCGCTGCACATCGCCCGGCGGCGCTCCGGCCACGCCACGCACCGCATGGTGCTGGTCGGCACGCTGCCGGAGACGCTGGAGGTCTACACCGCGGTCACCCGCAACCCCGCCGCCGGGCTCGCGCCGGTCGCCATCTCCATCACCGACGGGTACGCCGCCGCGCGCGGCATGCAGACGCCGGTCCCCGTGTACGCCGGCCGCGACGTGCTCGCCCTCGTCCGGGAGATGAACGCGGACACGATCGCCGTCTGCGGGTCGGCCAGCACGGAGCCGGGCGAGCTGCGCCGGCTGGCCTGGCAGCTCGAGGGCACGGGCGTCGACCTGATCGTCGCCCCGCAGCTGACCGACATCGCCGGCCCGCGGGTGCACATCCGGCCGATCGAGGGCCTGCCCCTGCTGCACGTCGAGGAACCCACCCTGTCCGGGGTGTCGTGGCTGGCGAAGAACCTGCTGGACCGGGTCGCCGCGGCGCTGGGCCTGCTGGTGCTCGCGCCGCTGTTCGCCGCCATCGCGATCGGCATCCGGATGTCCGACCGCGGGCCGGTTTTCTTCCGCCAGCCGCGGGTCGGCCACGAGGGCCGCACGTTCCGGGTGTGGAAGTTCCGGACGATGTACACCGACGCGGAGGAGCGACTGGCCGCGCTCGTCGACCAGAACGAGAGCGACGGGCTGCTGTTCAAGATGCGGCAGGACCCGCGGGTGTTCCCGTTCGGCCGGTTCCTGCGCCTCAGCTCGCTGGACGAGCTGCCGCAGCTCATCAACGTGCTGCGCGGTGAGATGTCGCTGGTGGGCCCGCGTCCGCTGCCCGCCGACGACGGCGACTTCCTCGGCGACGTGCGCCGCCGCCTCCTGGTGCGGCCCGGCATGACAGGGCTGTGGCAGGTGTCCGGCCGCTCGGATCTGTCCTGGGACGAGGCCGTCCGGCTGGACCTCTACTACGTCGACAACTGGTCGCTGGCGTACGACCTGAGCATCCTTTGGCGCACGATCGGCGTGGTGCTGGCCCGCAAGGGTGCGTACTAGCCTCCCCGCGAGGTGAGGTCGCCGACGGAGTCGGCGTAGAAGGCGCCGGATGTCGTCAGCCGTCGACCCGCCCCCCGGTGCGCGCGGCGCGGCGGCGGGCCGTCTGGCGCTTGACCTTGACCTCCACGCCGCAGGCGCCCATGGTGCACCACCGACGGCTGTGGTTCTTGGTGGTGTCGAAGAAGAGGCCCGCGCAGCCCTCCTCCGACGCGCAGACCTTCACCCGCTCCGTCGTTCCGCCGGTCAACAGGTCGACCACCGAGCGGGCCACCGGCCACCACGCGAGGTCGAGGTCGTCGCCCGCCCAGGCCCAGTCGAACGCGGCGCCGGCGGGGACGAGATCGGCATGCCCGATCGCGTCGGCGTACGCCCGGTTCACGATCGCCAGGTCGGCCGGTGCGGCGGCGGCGCCGGCGGCAAGCGCGGCGAACACCCGGAAGATGGCCTCCCGCAGCTCCACCGCCCGGGCGTGGCTGGCCTGGGCGGCCGCCGGCCGGGCGTCGGCCGCGCGGGCCAGGCGATCCGCCGAGGCGTCGTCCAGCACGCTGGCGAACCGGGCCCACCGCAGCAGGTCCGGGTAGCCGTGCAGGTGCTCCTCCAGCGGCAGGGCGGCCCGGGAGTCCACGGTGTTGGCGAAGTCGAGGCACAGCACACCGCCGTACAGGGGTGGCAGGGGCGGCGGCACGTCGTCGGTGGGCATCGACGTTCCTTCCATCAAAACTTGTTTAGCCGGTAGCGACCCGGGTAGGCTGCCACTGAACCTAATTTAGCTGGTTGCACGAGAGGAGACCACCATGGTGGAGCTGAGCGCCATCACCGTCGCCGCCGACCTCACCCGGCAGTACGCCCGGTCGGCCCGACCCGACAGCGGGGTCGCGGTGCCCCGGGTACGCACGCGCCGCCCGGCCCCGGTCCCGCTTCGCACCCGGACCGCGTGCCTGCTGCACAGCTGGGCCGACCGGCTCGCGCCCACCTGACCGGCCGCGCCGCCCACCCAGGCCCTGGTCGCGGGTGGGCGGCGCGCCGGGGGCAGGGTTGGCAGCGGACGCGGCAGGGGCCAGGATTCGGGGCGTGGGGGCCAACCTGTCCACCGTGCTCGCCGTCGTCGCGCTGATCAGCGCGCTGGCGGCAGCCGTCTACGCCGTCGTGCGGCTCCGCGCCCGGCGGGGCATCGCCACCGCCACCCAGCGCGCCACGTACGACGTGCTGCACACCGCCGGCCTGGCCGCCGAGCCGCTGCGGGCCGGCCTCACCCCGGTGGCGGCGGCGAAGGCCGCCCGGCACCTGCGGGCCCTCGTGGGAGCCGCGGGCCTGGCCCTGGTCGACCGCGATGACGTGGT
Source organism: Pilimelia sp. (assembly GCA_035634075.1). Lineage (GTDB taxonomy): Bacteria > Actinomycetota > Actinomycetes > Mycobacteriales > Micromonosporaceae > DASQDS01. Next base: position 4,992 of record DASQDS010000286.1, read on the forward strand.
CGCACTCGACGGCCGGGGCGGCCACCACCGGGCGCAGTTCGCCGCCGCCGCCCGCCGCACCATGGCCAGCGACCGATCCGCCGTCCTCGGCGAGTCGGAGCTGCCCTGCGACCGGGTCGACTGCGTCGTGCGGGGCGCGGTGGTGGCGCCGCTGACCGGGCCACTCGGCGAGCCGTACGCCGCGCTGGTCGCCGTCGCGGACGCCCCGCCCGCCCCCGGCCTGGTCCAGGCCACCCTGGAGACGGCCCGGTGGGTGACCGCGCAGCTCGCCCTCGCGGAGCTGGACTCCTCGCGGGAGCGGCTGGCCCAGGCCGAGGTCCGGGCCCTGCGGGCGCAGATCAGCCCGCACTTCATCTACAACGCGCTGACCGCCATCGCCTCGTTCGTCCGGACCGACCCGGAGCGCGCCCGGGAGCTGATCCTGGAGTTCGCCGAGTTCACCCGCTACTCGTTCCGGGCGCACGGCGAATTCACCACGCTCGCGGAGGAACTGCGCTCCATCGACAGGTACCTGACCATCGAACGGGCGCGGTTCGGCGAGCGCCTCCAGGTGCGCCTGCAGATCGCCCCCGAGGTGCTGCCGGTCGGCCTGCCGTTCCTGTGCCTGCAACCGCTGGTGGAGAACGCCGTCCGGCACGGGCTGTCCCGCAAGCCGGGGGTGGGCATGGTGAGCATCGAGGCGCGCGACGCCGGGGCGGACTGCCTCATCACGGTGGAAGATGACGGCGTGGGCATGGATCCGGCGGTCCTGCGCGGCGGCCCGGCGGAGCCGCCCGGCGGCGGCCCGGCTGAGCCGCCCGGCGGCGACGGCCCCGACAACGGCCAGCACGTCGGCCTTTCCAACGTCGACGAACGGCTGCGGTCGGTGTTCGGCGACCAGTTCGGCCTGGTGGTGGAGACCGGGCTCGGCGCCGGCACCAAGGTCAGCATGCGGGTGCCCAAGTTCCACCCGAGCGTGCGGGCCAGCGCGTGACCGAGTCGCCCACCGGCTTCCTGCGGGTGCTCGCCGTCGACGACGAGCCGCCCGCGCTCGACGAGTTGGCGTACCTGCTGCGCTCGGACCCCCGGGTGGCCCGGGTGCACACCGCGTCGGATGCCACCGAGGCGCTGCGGGTGCTGCGCGACGCCGACGTGGAGGCGGTGTTCCTGGACATCCGCATGCCGGGCCTGGACGGGATGGAGCTGGCCCGGGTGCTGCGCCGGTTCGCCCGGCCGCCGGCGATCGTGTTCGTGACCGCGTACGACGACGCCGCCGTGGACGCGTTCGACCTGGGCGTCACCGACTACGTGCGCAAGCCGGTGCGGGCGGAACGCCTGGCGGAGTCGCTGCGCCGGGTCGTCGGCGCGCGGGTGGTGCCGGCCCACCCGGCTGCGGTGGCGCGGGCCGAACCGGACCCGACGATCCCGGTGGAGCTGGCCGGCACCACGCGGATGCTGCCGCGCTCGGCCGTCCGCTGGGTGGAGGCGCAGGGCGACTACGCCCGGTTGCACACTGCCGACGGGTCGCACCTGGTCCGGGTGCCGCTGGCCACCCTCGCCGAGCGGTGGGCCGATGCGGGCTTCGTCCGCATCCACCGGTCGTACCTGGTCCAGCTGCGGCTGATCGCCGAGCTGCGGCTGGCGAACTCCGGCTACGTCGTCGTGGTGGACGGCACGGAACTGCCGGTCTCCCGCCGGCACACCCGCGACCTGAAGGACAAACTGGTCCGGGCCGCCAAGACCGACTGGAACCGCTGAGCGGGCGCCGGGCGTCTGCACAGGTCCTTCACATCGCCCCCTGGGCGCGTACACGCTGGTCACATACAGTGCCGACATGAGGCAGCGGCGGGTGTTGGTGGTGGAGGACGAGCGCACGATCGCCGAGTCGCTCGCCGCGCGCCTGCGCGCCGAGGGCTTCGACGTGGCCATCGCCGGCGACGGCCCGGCCGCCGTCGAGGCCGCCCAGCGGGACCGGCCCGACCTGGTCATCCTCGACGTCATGCTGCCGGGGTTCGACGGCCTGGAGGTCTGCCGCCGCATCCAGGCCCACCGGCCGGTGCCGATCCTCATGCTGACCGCCCGCGACGACGAGACGGATCTCCTGGTGGGCCTCGCCGTCGGCGCCGACGACTACCTCACCAAGCCGTTCTCCATGCGGGAGCTGGCCGCCCGCGTACAAGCGCTGCTGCGCCGCGTGGACCGCGCGGCCGCCGCCGGGCGCGACCGCCCACCGACGCTCACCGTGGGTGACCTGGAAATAGACCAGGCAGAGCGTCGGGTACGCCGAGCGGGCGTCGAGGCGCACCTCACGCCCACGGAGTTCGACCTCCTCGTCCACCTCGCCGCCCGCCCGCGCACCGTGCAACCCCGGGACCGGCTGCTGGCCGACGTGTGGGGCTGGGCCGACGGCTGCGGCACCCGGACCGTCGACAGCCACGTCAAGGCGTTGCGCCGCAAGCTCGGCGCCGACCTCATCCGCACGGTGCACGGCGTCGGCTACGCGCTCGAGGTGGCGCGGTGAGCGGGCGACAACGCCCATGACCAGCCCCCGCGTTCCGGAGCAGCAAGCCCTGTCGCTCCGGCGTCGCGGTCCCGGCGAGAGGATGACCGCATGACGGCGGTTCTGGCGTACGCGAACCGGCTGCTCGACCTGTTGCCCAGGCCGCTGGACCCGGTGCGGTCGATCAAGCTGAAGCTCGGCCTCCTGCTGGTGTCCTCGGGCGCCGCCGGCCTGGTGGTGTTCAGGCTCGGGATCGGCTGGATCCCCCCGGCCACGTCGCTCACGGCGGTGCTGGTCGCCCTCGCCACCTCGCAGGTGCTGGCGCACGGCATGACCTCGCCGCTGCGGGAGATGACCGCGGCGGCGCGGGCGATGGCGCGCGGAGACTACAGCCGCCGGGTGCACGCCTCGTCCCGCGACGAGGTGGGGGAGCTGGCGCGGGCGTTCAACTCGATGGCGGCGGACCTCGCCACCGCGGACCGGCAGCGCCGGGAGCTCATCGCGAACGTCTCACACGAGGTGCGGACCCCCATCACGGCCCTGCGCGGGCTGCTGGAGAACATCGTGGACGGCGTGGCCGAGGCCGACCCGGCGGCGTTGCGCACGGCGTTGGCGCAGACCGAGCGGCTGGCCCGGCTCGTGACCGAGCTGCTGGACCTCTCCCGCCTGGACGCCGGCGCCGCGCCGATGGACGTGGTCGACATGCCGCTCGGGCCGTTCCTGCAACAGGCCGTACGCGAGGCGGAGGTGTCGGCGGCCGGTGCGGGCCGGCGGGTCCGGTTCGCGCTCCAGCCGCCGGCGATCCCGCTGGTGATCCGGGCGGACCCGACCCGCCTGCACCAGGTCCTGGCGAACCTGCTGGACAACGGGGCCCGGCACAGCCCGCCCGATGGCCTCGTCGAGGTGACGGCGGGCGCGGAAGCCGACGGCGTGGTGATCGACGTGTCCGACCAGGGGCCGGGTATCCCACCCGACGAGCGGGCCGCGGTCTTCGAGCGGTTCACCCGCGGCCAGCGGGCTTCGGGCCGGGACGGTGGCACCGGCCTCGGGCTGGCGATCGCCCGCTGGGTCGTGACCCTGCACCACGGCTCGCTCACCGCCGGGGACCCGCCGAGCGGCCAGGGCTGCCGCATGCGGATCACCCTGCCCCACCCCGAGGCGGCCGATGTGCCGGCGACCCAGCCGGCGTGGGGCGGCTGAGCCGGGCCCCGGTCCGGCCGCCGCGACCTACCCAGTTTCTTCACATCTTCGCCCAGGCGCCTCCGTACGCCGTCCGTAGCGTCCACAGTGGCCGCCGCGACCGGCGGCCGTCCGCGCGCAGGAGGTGCGATGTCCGACGCCCAGGCCCAGGAACAGCCCGGTCCAGTGCAAACAACGCCGACGCCGACGCCGCCCGGCCCGGCGCAGCCGGCGCCCGCGCCACCCGAGGCCCAGCAGCCGGCGCCCGGCCAACC
>DASQDS010000287.1:0-4526 GCA_035634075.1 Pilimelia sp.
GGGTCGGTCGCGCCAGGTCTCCTCCGGCCGCCCGTCCCAGCGCTCGGTGCGCGGCTCATCCTGGCGGGCCGCCCAGCGCCCGCGGTCGACCCCCGGCCCGTCCGCCGGGTCGGGGCCCCGGGACAGGCGCTCGTCCGGGTAACCGCGCGCGCCGTACCACTCGCCTGCCGACTCGGGGCGCCACCCGCGCTGCGCCGGGGCCGGTCCGGACCACTCGCCGGCGCCGTACCCGCGCTCCGCCTCGTATCCCCGGCCGGCGTCGTACCCCCGGCCCGCCTCGTACCCGCGGCTCGCTTCGTACCCGCGGCCGGACTCGTACCCGCCGGCCGTCTCGTATCCCCGCGCGCTGTCGTCGCGTCGCGTCGGGTCGTAGCCGTTGCCGGGCACGTAGCCCTGCGCCGTGTCGTAGCCCTGCGCCGTGTCGTAGCCGCGCGCCGGGTCGTAACCCGTCGTCTCCTGCTCACGGCCCGCGGACCCGTATCCCGCCGGCTCGTAGCGGGCGTCCCGGGAATCGTCGTAGCCGGCGTGGGCCGGCGCCCGGCCGCCCTCGTCCCGGTCGTCGCCGTGCCGCCCCACGACCGCGTGCCGGGTCGGTTGCCCGGTCTCGGTGTGGGCGAGCGCCCCAGGGACGGCCGCGCGGCCGCCGCCGGGGCTCGCGTCCCCGGAGGTGGGCGCCGCGGCGTACCCGGTGGCGGAACCACCGGCGTAGCCGTTGCCGCCGGCCGCGTAGCCGGTGTCCCCGGCGGCGGCGGTGGCCGGCCGCCCGTTGGCCGCCGGATGCGGGGGCGCCGGCGGGCCGTACCCGCCCCCGTCCTGGCCGCCGCGCCGGGCGGCCTGCTCGGCGCGGAGCGTCTCCAGCTCGTCGTAGACGGTCTTGAGCTTCTCGCCGAACGCGCGGTGCGTCGCCCGGGCCGCCGTGGCCACGTCCTCCCGCAGGGCGTCCCGGAGCGTGTCGATCTCCTCGAACAGGGTGTCCGCCAGCTCCGCGCGGGTCTCCTCGGAACCGCGGCCAAGCGTGACGGCGACGCCGATCAGGACGGCCGAGAGCAGCGCGAGGACGGCGCCCACCCGCAGCATCGAGCCGTTGGCGAGCAGCAGCAGGACGGCGGCCAGCGGAGCCACCCCGATGCCGGCCCAGAAGAGGCCGTCGCGCAGCTGGAGGCCGCGCGGCTGGTCGGTCTCGGGCGGCTCCGGCATGGCGACGAGGTTACCCAGGGTCCGGGGACAGGGGAATACCGGTTACCTTCGCCGACGCCTGGGGCGCCGACGGCCGGTCCCCGGTGTCGGCCGTTCGGTCGGCACGGCCGACCGTTAGGCCGCCGGGCGGCCGTCGGGCGCCACTGGGCGGTCGGGCGCCACTGGGCGGTCGGGCGCCACTGGGCCGTCGGGCGCCACTGGGCCGTCGGGCGTCACTGGGCGGTCGGGCGCGGCGGCGGCGCGGGCGGCGCGGCTGCCGCGGAGCGCCGCCCGGAGCCGGAGCAGGACCGCCTGCATCGGCCCGAGCAGGATGGTGCCGACCAGGATCACCAGCGTGAGGCCGAGCACGACGTACGCGATCACCGGCCGGGGCGACCGTGCGACCGCCACGTCGTCACCGACGATGAACTCGTACCAGACCAGCACCGCCTGCACCAGCGTGATGCCGGTGAAGACGAAGATGTACCGGTTGCGCCGGTCGTCGCGGTCGTTGACGATGCGCTCCCGGTGCAGGCCGAACAGGTCCCGGAGGGCGACGGTGCGCTCCTCCAGCTGGCTCGCCTCCGCGGCGATGCTCCACGCCTGGGCCGCCGCGTCCTTCACCCTGCTGCGGGCGTTGGTCAGGTACCGCGCCTGCTCACCCAGCACCAGGTTGCGCAGCGTGACCTCTTCGGTCAGTCGAAGCATCTCCCGGTACTGCGCGTCGACCTTGACCAGCCCACCCTGGTGCGCCGCGCTCAGCCGCACCAGGTGGTCGGCGAGCAGCCGCTTGGCCTCGTCCACGATGAGCCATTCCTGGGTCGCGACCATGAGCCCTTCGACCACGTCGGCGACCACCTCCGGCGAGGCGCCGTGGACGTTGGTGAAGCCGTTCGCCACCGAGCAGCTCGCCCCGCGCGCCAGCTCCGCCCGCACGCCGTACCACCGGGCGACCGGGAACTCCCGGTCCGCCGGCGGGTCGACGGCGATCCGGTGCCACCACAGGAGCCGGCCCGCGGGCAGCGCGGCGGCCGGCCGGGGCCGGATCACGGTTTTGTCGACGGCCGCCGCGGCCGTGTCCGCCCACCGCCCGACGAGGGGCGCCAGCGCGTCCGACAGCGGGCGCTCGTGGCTCTTGAAGCTCTCCCGGGCCGCCTCGTCCTCCAGGTCGAGGCCGACGTCGTCGGGCAACTCGAGCTCCGCGACCACGAAGCCGACGGCCAGGCTCGTGATGAACAGCTGCACCGTGCCCACCCCCGGGATGTGGGTGGACCCGGCGAACAGGTTGGTCTCGATCGACTGGGCGCCCCGCGACCGGTGGTAGTCGTACAGCAGCTCGCTGGGCTGCCCGTCGTCCTCCTGGGCGAACTCGGCGAAGGCGGCGGAGAGGGCCGCGGCCACCCGCTCGTCGGCACCGTCCAGCATCTGGGCCAGCGACAACCGGACCGGCAACAGGAAGGTCCCCAGGCTCACCGCTCGCACGACCATCCCCCGTCGCCTACCCCCCTGACGATCCCCTGGACAGCAGCAGCCACTCCCCGTGGCCGGCCCGCCCGGCATCCGCCCGCCAGGGCGGCCCGAGCATCGTGAGGAAGCGCTCGGGCGACACGTACAGGGGGGTTTCTGGCCCGAACGACGAGCACCATAGCAGCCGCCCACCCGGGCTCAGGACCCGATCGAACTCCGCCGCGTGCGGCACCGCGTTCAGGGCCAGCAGCAGCGGCACCGACCCCGTCGCGAACGGCAGCCGCCGTACGTCGGCGACCGCGTAGCTGGTGCGCGGGAGCGGCGGCGCGTCCCGCACCATCGCCAGGCTCACGTCCGTCGCGACGACCCGATCGGCGGCGGCGGCCAGCAACGGCGTCGCCTGCCCGCTGCCGCAGGCGACCTCCACCGCCCACGCCGCCGGGCCGACGCGGGCCAGCCCGGCCGCCACCGGCGCCAGGTAGGTCGGCTGGGCGGCCGCCCATTCGTCCCAGTCGGCGGCCTGCTGGTCGTACACCATCGCCAGGTCGTCCCAGGCGGCCTCGTCCGCCGGCGCGAGCAGCAGGCGCTCCAGCGCGCTGCGGCTGCGGTGGCGGGCCGCCCCGAGCGCGGGTGGGGGGTCGGCCGGCACATCCACCGGCGGATGCCAGCGCACCGCCACCATGGTCACCTCCCGGGGAGCACATACCCTACCCCGATCCGGCGCCGCGGCCGGGGCCCATCGAGAGCCCCGGCCGCGGCCAGGTGTTCCGCTGCGTGGAATCAGGTGTCTCCGGTGCGTGGGTCAGCGGGTGCCCCGGCGGCCGCCCAGGGCCGCCAGACCGACGATCCAGCCGACGAAGAACCCGTACCCGGCGCCGGAGCCCGCCGCCTGGAACGCGCCGAGCAGCGTCGGGTTCGCCTGGATCAACGCCGCCAGCAGCGAGGCGAAGGCGCCCGCGAAGACGTACGCACCCCAGCCGGCGAAGAGCTGGCTGAGCGTGCCCCGGGCCCGGGCCAGTTGCGAACCGGGCAGCATGTAGAGGAACAGTGCGGTGAGGACGACGACCAGGATCGCCCGCAGGTCCCGGGCGATGAGGTCCTGGACGGAGTCCTCGGGGTCGAACGACCACGCCGGCCAGGCGAGGAGGCGCAGGAACCAGCCGCCGGCGGTGTCCGCTTCGGTGTTGTCCCGCGACCAGTCGACATACCAGGGGCTGCCGAAGATCAGGACCAGTAGGAACGCGGCCAGGGTGCCGGCCCCGATCGCGCTCTTGTATCGACTGAAGAGAGCCATGGCGCCTTAATCCCCAACGCATCGAGGTCGCTAAACTCCCGCGCATCGAGGCCCGCTTATGTCAGCGCCGAGAACCGCCCCAGCGGTCGGCGTCCCAGGGGTCGGCGCGACCCGCCGTCGGCTGGGCCGGCAGAGCCGACGACCAGGACTCCTGCCGCTCCTCCTGGCGACCCGTGGACCACGCCGGCGCGGGCGGCTCGGCGTCGGTGGTGGACCACTCGACCGGCAGGGGCCGCGGCCCGGACGCCGGCCGGCCGAACCGCTCCACCAGCCGGGTCACCCCGAGACCGCCGGCCACGAGCACCGCCGCCACCGCGACGTCGGCGATGCGCCAGTCGCTGACCTCGGCGTACCGGAGAAAGAGCGTCACCGCCACCACCGCGAGCAGCGTGCCGAACACCCCGCCGCGCCGGCCGAACGCGCTCGTGCCGCCAAGCAGGGCGGCGCCGACCGCGAGACCGGTCAGCTCCACGCCCGTGGTGGGGGCGACCGGCCCGCCGCCACCCGCGGCGAGCAGCACGCCGCCGCCCACCGCCAGCACGGTCGAGGCGACGAGGGCCAGGCCCGACCGGGCCGCGGCGAGGCCGCC
>DASQDS010000288.1:0-10120 GCA_035634075.1 Pilimelia sp.
GCGAGCACGACGCCGGCCCCGGGGTGCCAGCGGCGCAGCTGCGCCGGGCGGTGCGAGTAGTAGGTGAAGAGGAAGTCGTGCACCGGGTGCGCCACGCCGTGCCGGCGCCGCGCGAGGTGCGGGGCGAGCCACGCGTCCACCCGCGCCTCGTGGGCGGCGCGGCGGGCCCGCCAGGCGTCCTCCGGCAGCACGGTCACGCCCTCCAGGGTAGGAGCCGGGCCGGCGCCGCCGGGAACCGCGGTCGGGGTCGCAGGATAGATTCGTACCCGCCGGATCGGTTGCCGACGTGAGGAAGTCCGACGTGCGTATCGCCCGTTTTGCCCATGCCAGTGGGATGTCCTTCGGGGTCGTCGAGGGCGACCTCGGCGCCGGGGAAGGGGCGTTGACCGTCGCCGAGATCGAGGGCCACCCCTTCGGGCAGATCCGGTTCACCGCCCAGCGGTGGGCGCTCGCCGACGTGCGGCTGCTGTCGCCGATCCTGCCGAGCAAGGTGGTCTGTGTCGGCCGCAACTACGCCGACCACGCCGCCGAGCACGGCGCCGAGGTGCCGGCCGAGCCGTTGATCTTCCTGAAGCCGTCCACCTCCGTGGTCGGGCCGCGGGACGCCATCAAGCTGCCGCCGCAGTCCCGACAGGTGGAACACGAGGCGGAGCTGGCCGTGGTGATCGGCCCGCCGGGCGCCCGGCGGGCCGACCGCGCGGCGGCCGAGCGGGCGATCTTCGGCTACACGTGCGCCAACGACGTCACGGCCCGCGACCTGCAGCGCAGTGACGGGCAGTGGACGCGGGCGAAGGGCTTCGACTCGTTCTGCCCGCTGGGGCCGTGGGTGGCGACCGCGTTCGACGCCACGGACCGGGAGGTCCGCTGCGAGGTCGGGCGGACGGCGGACGAGATGGAGGTACGCCAGCTCGGGCGCACGAAGGACATGGTGTTCGACGTGCCGGCGCTGGTGTCCTACGTCTCTCACGTGATGACGCTGCTGCCCGGCGACGTGGTGCTGACCGGCACGCCGGCCGGCGTGGGCCCACTGGTCGCGGGCGACACGGTGGCGGTGCGGGTGGAGGGCCTCGGCGAGCTGACCAACCCCGTCGTCGCGCTGGATTGAGGCGGCTCGCCCGGATCGGATTTGGCCCGGACCTTGGGGTCGGGTAAAGTTCCCTTCCGGCGCCACCGTGCGCCAATGGGGTATGGGGTAATTGGCAGCCCAACTGATTCTGGTTCAGTTAGTCTAGGTTCGAGTCCTGGTACCCCAGCGCTAGGCGGCGACCGTGCTGGTATCATTCAGCACCGTTGCCCACGGCAACCGAAGTTCTGGCCCCGTCGTCTAGCGGCCTAGGACGCCGCCCTCTCAAGGCGGTAGCGCCGGTTCGAATCCGGTCGGGGCTACAGCGCAGCGTTCGGCCCGCGTCACCACCTCCCCGGTGACGCGGGCCGTGTCCCGTCTGCGGCGCCGCACTCCCGCTGTGGCCGGTGCGCGCTACAGGCCGGACAGGCGCTGCCCGGCGCGGACGACCGCCATCGCGTGCCGGTCGCCCGGCCGGCGGCCGACCCGCTCGATCGGGCCGGAGACGCTGAGCGCGGCGATCACCCGGCCCGTGCGGTCCCGGATCGGCGCCGAGACGCTCGCCACGCCGGGCTCCCGCTCGGCGACGCTCTGCGCCCAGCCCCGCCGGCGCACCTCGGCCAGGGTGCGGCCGGTGAACTTGCACCGGGGCAGGAGGGGCATCACGGCCTCCGGCGGCTCCCAGGCGAGCAGGATCTGGGCGGCGGACCCGGCCGTCATCGGCAGCACAGACCCCACCGGGACGGTGTCCCGCAGGCCGCTGGCGCGCTCGGCCGCGGCCACACAGATCCGCTCGTCCGCCCGGCGGAGGTAGAGTTGAGCGCTCTCGCCCGTGGCATCCCGCAACGCGGCGAGGAGCGGCTCCGCGGCGGTCAGCAGGACGTCCGGGGCGGCGTTGGCCAACTCCCCGAGCCTGGGGCCCGGCCGCCAGCGACCCTGTGTGTCACGCACCAGCATCCGATGGATTTCCAGCGCCTGCGCGAGCCGGTGCGCGGTGGCCCTCGGGAGCTTGGTGCGGTCGACGAGCTCAGCCAGGCTGGCGCCGTCGACACAGGCCGCGAGGATGACCACCGCCTTGTCGAGGACGCCGACACCGCTCATACTGTGTCCCACGCAGCGAAACATACCTCCCAGAATTTAGGATGTCCAGATGGTGGGAGTCACTCCGAAACCACGAACCCTGGCCGAGAAGGTCTGGGACGCCCACGTGGTGCGATCCGCCGCGGGCGAGCCCGATCTGCTTTTTATCGACCTGCACCTGCTCCACGAGGTCACCAGCCCCCAGGCCTTCGACGGCCTGCGGATGGCCGGCCGGCCGGTGCGCCGCACCGACCTGACGCTGGCCACGGAGGACCACAACACCCCGACCGGGTACGCCGACCCGGCGTTCAGCCTGCGCCGCGGTGACCTGCTGACGATCGCGGACCCGGTGTCCCGCACCCAGATCGAGACCCTGCGGCGCAACTGCGCCGAGTTCGGCGTGAAGCTGCACCCGCTCGGCGACGACAACCAGGGCATCGTGCACGTCATCGGCCCGCAGCTCGGCCTCACCCAGCCCGGCTTGACGATCGTCTGTGGCGACTCGCACACGGCCACCCACGGCGCCTTCGGGGCGCTCGCGTTCGGCATCGGCACCAGCGAGGTGGAGCACGTGCTGGCCACCCAGACGCTGCCGCAGGCGAGGCCGAAGACGATGGCCGTCACGGTGCGGGGCAACCTGCGCCCGGGGGTGACCGCCAAGGACCTCGTGCTGGCGCTGATCGCCAAGGTGGGCACCGGCGGCGGTCGCGGCCACATCGTGGAGTACCGGGGCGAGGCCATTCGCGCCCTCTCGATGGAGGGCCGGATGACGATCTGCAACATGTCCATCGAGTGGGGCGCCAAGGCCGGCATGATCGCGCCGGACGACACGACGTTCGCGTACCTCGAGGGCCGGCCCCACGCGCCGCGGGGGGCAGCCTGGGACGAGGCGGTCGCGTACTGGCGCGGCCTGGCCACCGACTCCGACGCGACGTTCGACACCGAGGTGGTGCTGGACGCGGATCAGATCAGCCCGTTCGTCACCTGGGGCACCAACCCGGGGCAGGGCACCGCGCTGGACGCGGCTGTGCCGGACCCGGAGCAGTTCGTCTCCGAGGTCGACCGCTCGGCCGCCCGGCGCGCACTGGAGTACATGGACCTGCGCCCCGGCACGCCACTGCGCGACGTGGCCGTGGACGTGGTGTTCGTCGGCTCCTGCACCAACGGGCGGCTGGAGGATCTGCGGGCCGCCGCCGAGGTGCTGCGCGGGCACCGGGTGGCCGACGGCGTACGGATGCTGGTCGTGCCCGGCTCCGCGCAGGTGCGCGAGGCCGCGGAGGCGGAGGGGCTGGACAAGGTCTTCAGCGAGGCCGGCGCCGAGTGGCGCTTCGCCGGCTGTTCGATGTGCCTCGGCATGAACCCGGACACGCTCAAGCCCGGCGAGCGGTCCGCGTCCACCTCCAACCGCAACTTCGAGGGCCGGCAGGGCCGGGGCGGCCGGACGCACCTCGTCTCGCCGCCGGTCGCCGCCGCCACGGCCGTGATCGGGCGGCTGGCGTCGCCGGCGGATCTCAGCGACGCGCCGGCCCAACTGAGTCACCAGGGGGTGTGACGGAAATGGACAAGTTCACCGTTCACGAGGGCACCGGCATCCCGCTGCGCCGCTCCAACGTGGACACCGACCAGATCATCCCGGCGGTGTACCTGAAGCGGGTGACCCGGACCGGCTTCGCCGACGGGCTCTTCAGCGCCTGGCGGGAGGACGCGGGCTTCGTGTTCAACAACCCGGCCTACGGGGGCGCGTCCATTCTCGTCGCCGGCACGGAGTTCGGCACCGGCTCCTCGCGCGAGCACGCCGTGTGGGCCTTGCGGGACTGGGGTTTCCGGGCCGTCATCTCGCCCCGCTTCGGCGACATCTTCCGCGGCAACGCGCTCAAGGAAGGGCTGCTGCCGGTCGAGCTGGAATTGGCGGCGGTGGAGGCGCTCTGGGACCTGCTGGAACGCGATCCCACCAGCCGGGTGACGGTCGACCTGTCCGCCCGCGAGGTGCGGGTCGCCGGCGCCGCATGGGCGTTCCCGCTCGACGATTTCAGTCGGTGGCGCCTCATGGAAGGGCTCGACGACATCGGACTGACGCTGCGGCACGCCGACCTCATCACGCAGTACGAGCAACGGCGACCGTCGTTCCTGCCGGCCGTCGGCTGACTCCGCGGGGCGTCACGGGTCGTCCGAATACCTGAGCACACAGTCGAATTCGCCCCCACCGGGTCGTCCGGTGGGGGCGAATCCGTTGCGACACAAGGACTTTTTTGCAAGCCATGTTTGTGTCCGGATGCGATAGGGCATACGTTGCGCGCAGAATGACTTGCGTGAGTCAACGTGCACGTTCGGGAGGGAAGTCGTGAACAAGGCCGAGCTCATCGAGGCGCTCGCCGCTCGTCTGGGGGACAAGCGGGCGGCGACGCAGGCGCTCGACGCCGTACTGGCAGAGATCCAGGCGGCTGTCACCAAGGGCGACCGCGTCGCCATCACCGGTTTCGGTGCCTTCGAGAAGCGGGTCCGTGGCGCGCGTACCGCCCGAAACCCGCGGACGGGCGAGTCGGTGAAGGTGAAGAAGACGTCGGTACCCGCGTTCAAGGCGGGTGCGGGCTTCAAGGAAATGGTGGCCAGCGGCAAGGTGCCGAAGGCCGCGCCGGTGAAGAAGGCCGCACCGGCGACGAAGGCCGCTCCGGCCAAGGCGACCGCGACGAAGTCCACCGCGGTCAGCAAGGCGACCGCCAGCAAGGCCACGGCCGAGAAGGCGGCGCCGGCAAAGGCCGGCAAGGCGGCGAAGTCGGCGCCGGCGAAATCGGCGGCGGCCAAGTCCGCGCCGGCGAAGTCGGCCCCGGCCAAGTCGACGGCGGCCAAGTCGGCGGCGGCCAAGTCCACGGCCACGAAGTCGGCGGCGACCAAGTCGACCGCCACGAAGTCGGCCGCGAGCAAGGCCACCGCCGCCAAGTCGACGGCTGCGAAGTCGACGGCGAAGGCGACCGCGAAGAAGGCGCCGGCCAAGGCGGCCAAGACGACCAGCGCGGCGACGAAGAGCGCCGGGCGGACGACCACGGCCACCGCCAAGGCCACGAAGAGCGCGCCCAAGAAGCGCTGACGCGCACCACCTGTCGTACGCCTCGCAGGGCGCCCGCCACCACGGCGGGCGCCCTGCGTCGTCGCCGGGGCGCCCCGGCGCGGTCAGCCGTCCGCGGGGTGGGCCGGCGCCGCCGGGTCCAGCCGGCCGACCGTCAGGGCGACCCGCAACGCGAAGGCGTCCCGCGGGTTCAGCGGGGCGAAGCCGGTCACCTCGGCGATGCGCTTCAGCCGGTACCGCACCGTGTTCGGGTGCACGAAGAGCGCGCGGGCGGTGCTCTCCAGCACCCCGCCCGCCGCGAAGAACGCGTCCAGCGTCTCCAGCAGTTCGCCGCCAGTCCGCACCAGCGCGCCGTAGCCGTCGTGCCGCAACAGGCGCCGGGCCTCACTGTCGCCGGCCAGCGCGCGTTCCGGCAGCAGCTGGTCGGCGGCCACCGGGCGCGGCGCGGTCGGCCACGCCGGGGCGGCCCGGTAGCCCGCCAGCGCGGCACGCGCGGAATCGGTCGCCTCGTCCAGCGACGGCACGGCGGGACCCACCACGACCGGGCCGCTGCCGAAGCCCGACAGCAGCTTCTCCGTGGCGGCCAGCGGGTCGCCGGCCCCACCGATGACGACGACGAGGCGGTCCCCGTGCACGCCGCCCACCGCCTCCACCGCGATCCGGCGGGCCGCCCGGTAGACGGTGTGCAGGACGGCCGAGGCCTCCCCGCCGGGGGACCGGCCGACCGCCACCGCGACCGCCGGGGTGTCCGCCCAGCCGAGCGCGGCGGCCCGGCTCGCCACGACGTCCGACGAGTCCCCGCGCAGCAGCGCGTCCACGAGCATGGCCTGTAGCCGCGCGTCCCAGGCGCCGCGCGTCTCGGCGGCCCGGGCGTACACGCGGGCGGCGGAGAACGCCACCTCGCGGGAGAACCGCAGCACCCCCTCGCGCAGGGCGGCCTCCTGTCCCACCGCCGCGAGGTGCGCCACCTGTTCCTCCACCACGTCGATCGTCACTTTGACGAGCGCCACGGTCTGCTGAAGGCTGATCGACCGGGCCAGCGCGCGGGGGGCGGCGTCGAACACCTCGTCCGACAGCTCCTGCGAGCCGCCGGTGTCCGCGCCGTCGCGGCGCAGCCACTCGACGAGCGAGCGGACGCCGGCCTGCGCGACGAGCATGACCCACGAGCGCTGGTCCGCCGGAAGTTCCCGGAACCAGGGCAGCGTTTCGTCCATCCGTGCCACGCTCGCGCTGGCCAGCGCGCCGGCCGACCGCTCGATGTTGCGCAATGTCGCGGCGAGGTCGCCGCCGTTGCCTGTGCCGCCGCCCGCCCGGGGCCGTCCGCCCGCCATGCGCCCTAGGGTGCCATGCCCGCGCTGGCGGCGGCCCGACCGGGCCAGCGGAGCGCCGGTTCGCCCGCGGCCGTGTCAGGATCGGGAAATGCCTGACCGCGATGGACACGTGGCAACGCGCGGCGCCGGCCCCCGCGCTGCTCCCGCTCCACAGGCCGGCCCGCCCAGGCAGCCCGCCCGCGCCGCCACCGCGCTCGCAGCGGGGGCGTTCGCCGGGTTCATCGTGCTCCTGACGGCGCTGGTCGCCGGCTGGCCGCCGCTGCGTGCGGTGGACGCGACCGGCAGCGCCTGGTTCCGGGCGTACGGCACGGAGCACCCGGCCGTCATCTCGGTGCTGCGGGTGCTCACCGACGTGATGGCCACGGGTGCGTTCGTGGGGCTGGGCCTGGCCGCCGCGGCGCTGCTCGCCGCGCGTGGCCGGCGTCGGCCGGCCGGGTTCTGCCTGGCGGCCACGGCGGTGACCCCACTCGCGTGGGGCCTGCAGCACTGGGCGGTGCACCGGCCGCGCCCGTCCGCCGGCTTCGTCGCCGTCAGCAGCAACGGCTTTCCCAGCGGGCACACCACCAACGCGACGGTCGCGGCGGCGGTCGCAGTGGTGCTGCTGTGGCCGCGGCTGCGCCCCGCCGGGCGGGTGACCGCGGTGGCGGGTGGTGTCGCGTTCGCCGGCGGGATCGGGCTGACCCGGGTGGCGCTGCTGGCGCACTGGCCCGTCGACCTGCTCGGTGGCTGGTTGCTCGGGATCACCCTGGTAGCCGCGCTGGCGGCGGTCAGCGCGCCAACTCCTGGGCCAGGATGGCCGCCTGCACCCGGCTGCGCAGGTCGAGCTTCTCCAGGATCCGGCTGACATGCGTCTTCGCCGTGGATTCGGCCATGCCGAGCCGCCCGGCGATCTCGGCGTTGGACAGACCCTCGCCCAGGCACGCCAGCACGTCGTGCTCGCGGGCGGTGAGCGTGGCCACGGCCGCCCGGGCGCGTTGCGCCGCGGCCGGCGCGGGTGCCGCGGCGAACTCGCGGATCAGCCGCCGGGTCACCGTTGGGGCGATCACGCCGTCGCCGTCGGCGACCGTCCGCACCGCCGCGACGAGCCCGGCCGCGTCGGTGTCCTTGAGCAGGAAGCCGGCGGCCCCGGCGCGCAGCGCCCCGAAGATGTACTCGTCGAGGTCGAACGTCGTCAGCATCAGGACCTCCGCCAGGCCCGCCCCGGTGATCTCCCGGGTGGCCCAGAGGCCGTCCCGGCCGGGCATCCGCACGTCCAGCACGGCAACGTCCGGCCGGTGCTCGCGGCAGCGCGCCACGGCGGCCGCACCGTCGGCCGCCTCGGCCACGACGGTGACGTCGGGCGCCGAGTCCAGGATGAGAACCAGGCCGGCCCGGACGGCGGGCTGGTCGTCGGCGACGACGACGCGGATCGGGGGCCGGGTAGGCCGGGGTGCGGTCATTGCGGCCCGCTCATCGCGGCCCGGTCGGCAGCTCGGCGTGGACCTGCCACAGGTGCCCGGCCGGCCCCGCCCGCAGGCTGCCGGCGACCAGCTCGGCGCGCTCCCGCATGCCGATCAGGCCGGCGCCCGCACCCGGCACCGACGGGGTCCGGCCCGCCGGACCGAGCGGATTGGAGATGGTGAGCCGCAGGCCCTCCGGGGCGTACCGGATGGCCACCCGGGCGCTGCCGTCGCCGTGCTTGAGCGCATTGGTCAGCGACTCCTGCACGATGCGGTACGCGGCCACGTCGACGCTCACCGGCAGCGGCGGCGGTGCCCCACCGCCCTGCACGGTCACCTCCAGGCCGGCCGCCCGGACCCTCGCGAGCAGCTCGTCGAGCCCCGCGAGGCCCGCCCGGGCCGGCTCGCCGGTGGCCTCCTCGTCGGCGTCCCGCAGCAGCTCGATCATGCGCCGCATCTCCGCCAGCCCGCGCACCCCGCTCTCCCGGATGGTGGTGAGCGCCTGGCGTACCTGATCGCCGTCGAGGTCGCGCAGCGAGAGCACCGCGGTGGCGTGGATCGCCACCGCGCTGAGGTGGTTGGCCACCAGGTCGTGCAGCTCCCGCGCCATCCGGGTGCGTTCGGCCAGCACCGCCTGCCGGCGGTCCAGCTCCGCCAGGCGCGCGGTCTGCTCGGCTCGGGCCCGCTCGGCCGCCGCCTGGTCCCGGTACTGCCGCACGCTGATCCCCGTCACCACCGGCAGCACCCCGGCCAGCGCGAACGGCACGCCCAACCCCACGCCCTGCCACCGGCGCAGCAGCACCAGCCCGGCCACCGTGGCGACCGCGGTGAGCACCAGGGAGCCGGCCAGTAGCCGCCGCCACAACCTCGGCGACCCGTACACGCAGGCGTCGTAGAGCACCTGCGTGTAGACGAGGATCGTGCCCAGCGACGCGCCGATCGCCACGTCGACCGTCACGGCGGCCGACCCCAGGGCGAGGCTCGTCCGCGTCGCCACCCGGCGCAGCAGCACGGCGACGCAGGCGGCCACCAGCGGCAACACGTAATGGGTGCGCGGCGTGTCCCGGTGCGGGTACACGGTGTTGATAGCGTCGAGCGCGATGAGCAGCAGCCCGCCGGCCAGCGACACGGCGGCCAGCGCCGCGTCCTGCGCCAGCGTGCCGCGTGCGAGCCTCGACCATGCCGCCACCACACCCCGATCCCATCACACGGCCGCTGCCGGCGCGTCCGCCGGCGAGGTCCGCCGAATGATGTACGCGGCCGCCGCCGATCTCGCCGCGCGGGCCGACGCCGACGGGCCGTCGGGGGCGCAGGCTGGAGCTGTCGGAGTACGGGGTGAGGAGGCCGGCGGTGTTGTTGGTAGTGATCGTGGCCTGCGAGGTGGGCTTCTGGGTGATGCTGGCCGCCGGCCTGTTCGCCCGGTACGTGCTGCGCCGGCGGCGGTTGGGCGCCGCCCTCCTGGTCTCCGTGCCGCTGCTGGACCTGATCCTGCTCGCGGCCACCGTGCTGGACCTGCGGGCCGGGGCGACGGCCAACGTCACCCACGGGCTGGCGGCGGCGTACCTGGGCTTCTCCGTGGCCTTCGGACACTCGATGATCCGGTGGGCGGACCAGCGCTTCGCGCACCGCTTCGCGGGCGGCCCGCCGCCGTGGCGCCCGCCGAAGGGCGGCCGGGCGCGGGTCCGGCACGAGTGGCGGGAGTTCGGCAAGGTCGGCGTCGCGTGGGGGATCAGCTGCGCCTTGTTGGGCGCCGCGGTGCTCGCTGTCGGCGACCCGGCCCGGACGGCGGAGCTGTCCGCCTGGATCGTCCGGCTCTCCGTCGTGCTGGTCATCTGGTTCGTGGCGGGTCCGCTGTGGGCGACGGTGTTTCCGCGCCGATCGGCCGCTGAGGTGGCGGGGGCGGATTGAGGCTCACACCGCCGGGGGAGCGCCAACTCCGACTGGCGTGGAGCCCTAGGGTGCATGGGTAGGCGACAGTGGAGGTCATGATGCTTCGTTCCGTCCGGGCGGCAGCGGCCGCCGTACTCGCCGTACTCCTGATCCCCACTGTCGCGGCGCCGGCGGCTGCCGCGCCGGCCCGGCCCCCTCAGGCCCAGCCGGCGACTGCCGCGCCGCTGCCCGCGGACGCCCTGCGGGCCGCCCT
>DASQDS010000289.1:0-2049 GCA_035634075.1 Pilimelia sp.
AGTCTGGCACGCCCCGCTCCGCGCCAGCATGCCCAGACCCGGCGGGTTGACTCGTGCCGAAAACGACCTGCCCCTCGACCTCCTCGACGGAGAACAGAGTGCCGGGCGGAAAGGAGTCGAGCATCGCCGGGGGCAGCTGCACGGTGCCGTCGCCGGCCACGACCGCGAACTCGCGGCCGTCCCGGCCCTCGGCCCCCACCCGGCCGTCGCGGATGGTGACCGCCCGGCCGAGCCGCTTGCCCACCTCGGCGTCGTGGGTGACCACTACGATCGTCGTGCCCCGCTCGTCGTTCACCCGCACGAGCGCGTCGAGGACCTCGTCGCGGGCGGACCTGTCGAGCTGGCTGGTCGGTTCGTCCACGAGCAGCAGGCCCGGCGAGGCGGCCATGCCGACGGCCAGCGCCGCCCGCTGCTGCGCGCCCGGGGGCAGGTCCGACACCCGCCGGTGGCCCTCGCCGAGCAGCCCGACCAGCGCGGCCACCCGCTCGGGCGGCTCCACATCCGCGGGTCGGACCTTGCGGGCCCGCCGCTGCGCCAGCCAGATGTTGTCGTCGAGGGTCGCGTACGGCAGCAGGTTGCGGACGGCGCCCTGCAGCACCACGCCCATGTCGGTGCCGCGCAGCCGGCCCAGCTCCGCGTCGGTGAGCCGGCCGATGTCCACGAGCCCGACCTGGACCCGCCCGGCGCTCGGCCGCATCAGGCCGGACAGCAGCGCGATCAACGTGGACTTGCCGGAGCCGGACGGCCCGACGAGGGCGACCATCTCCCCGGGCGCGATGTCCAGGTCCACGCCGGCCAGCGCCACCACGTCCCCGCCCGCCGCCCGGTAGATGTGCACCACCCGCCGGCAGACCACCGCGAGACCGTTCACCCGTCGCCCCTCTCCACCGCGCGCCGCAACCCGACCGCCGCCGCGGCGCCCGCCACGACCAGCACCACCAACGCCGCCCCGAGAGCGGCCAACACCGGCACCGGCCGCGGCCAGGCGGGCGCGTAGATCGCACCGGCGCCGTCGGCGAACATCGGCACCACGCCCCGAGCCACCGACCAGGACAGCGCGCCGGCGGCGCAGCCCACCACGGCACCGAGCACCGTCACGGTGAGGTGGCCGCCGAAGGCGATCCGCCACGTCGCCACGGCCGGCAGTCCCTGGGCGCGCAGGGCGCCGAGCTGGCCCGCCAGCGCCGACCGCTCGGTGGCCGCCACCACCGCCACCCCGCCGACGCCCACCGCGACGGCGGCGACAGCGACGAAGAGGTAGAACGCCAGCGCCAGCGCGGGTCCGCTGCGTTCCTGCCGGGCCACGGCCACGTCGACGGACCGGTCCGCCACCACCACCAGGCCCTGTTCCCGCAGCCGGGCCGGCAGCTCGGCCGGCGCGTCTGCCGCCAGCCACACCTGCGGTTCGCGGGCCATCCCGGACGTCAGGCCGGCCAGCTCGGCGTACTCCAGGTCGATCAACGCGCCGGTGCCCCCGGCCCGCGGGACGAGCCGCAGTTGCCCCACCGGCGCCGCCCGCGGCCGGCCCTCCCGGGCGGGCACCGCCGGCGGCTCCACCGGCGTGACCAGCGTGGGCAGCGCCCGCGGGGTGCCCGCCGGCAGGACGGACGCGCGCAGGTCCGCCCCGGCGGTGTATGCGAGCCGCAGCCCGCCCCGGCCGGTGTGCGGGCCGGGCACGCCGGTGACCAGCCAGCGCTTCGGGTCGGCGAGCTGCGCGAGGGTGACGACGGCCGCGGCCGGGCCGGTCTGCCGGATGGCCGACACCGTCACGGTCAACCCGCGGAAATCGCGGTCCGGCGCGTGGACCACCAGGTCGACGAGGCGGCAGCCGCGCAGCCGGCAGGCCGGCGTCGGCACCGCGTACGTGCGGGCACCCGGACCGGCGGCCAGCACGGCCTCGACGACCCGGTCCTCGCGCTCCGGCTGCAACCGCAGAACGACCCGGGCGGGCGCCGCCCGCCCGCCCGTCACGGTGACCCGCAGCTGCATGCCGGTGCCGGCGAACCGGATCGGCGCCGGCGGGGCCGGCCGCAGCAGCGCGGCGGCGCG
>DASQDS010000290.1:0-5204 GCA_035634075.1 Pilimelia sp.
CCACCGGGGTGCCGGCGCCCGCGGGCCCACGGGGGAGGGCCCGATGAGACTTGACTTCCGACTGCTGGGGGACCTCGACGTCCGCGTCGACGGAGAGCGCTCGCGACCGCTGCCGCTGAAACCGCGGCGGCTCCTCGCCGCGCTCCTGCTCGAACCCGGCCGGCACGTGCCCCGTGACCGGCTGGTGGACGTGATCTGGGACGGCGGCCCGCCGCGGTCGGCCCGCGGCGCCCTGCAGGTGTACGCGTCCCAGGTGCGGGCCGCGCTGCCCGCCGTCGCGCTCACCCACCGGGCCGGCGGCTACCTGCTGGATGTCGACCCCGAGGCGGTGGACCTGCACCGGTTCCGGGCGCTGGTGACCCGGTCGGCGGCCGTGGAGCCGGCGGCCGGCGCGGAGTTGCTGCGGCGGGCGCTCGGCTTGTTCCGCGGCAGCGCGCTCGCCGACCTCGGCCCCGGCCTGTTGCGCGCCGAGGTGGAGCCGGTGATCACCGAGGAGCGGCTGGCGGCCTGGGAGTGCCTCGCCGAGCTGGAGCTGGCGCTGGGCCGAAGCGCCGACCTGGTGCCGCACCTGGTGCGGCTGACCCGGGAGCACCCGCTGCGGGAGCGGTTCTACGAGCTGCTGATGATGGCGCAGAGCCGGCAGGGCCGGGCCGCCGACGCGTCCCAGACCTACCGGCGGGCGTACCGCCTGCTGCGCGAGGAGTTGGGCGTCGACCCGGGTCGCGGCCTGCGCGAGGCGCACCGCCGGGTCATCGCGCAGCCGCCGGCGGCCGACCGGGCCGGCGTCAACATGCTGCCCCGGGACCTGACCGACTTCGTCGGCCGGGAGCGCGAGCTGGCCGAGGCGGCCGCGGTGCTGGCGGCCCAGCGGGCCGGTCCCGTCGTGCTGCAGCTCACCGGGATGGCCGGCACCGGGAAGACGGTGCTGGCGACCCGGCTCGCGCACCGGCACCGGGCCGACTATCCCGACGGTCAGCTGTTCGTGGACCTGCACGGCTACACCCCCGACCGGACGGCGGTGCCGCCGGAGGACGCGCTGGCCCTGCTGCTCGGCATGGTCGGCGCCGAGGCCGGCCCGGATGCCGCGCTGAACGCCGCCCGCTGGCGGGCGCTGCTGACCCGCCGCCGCATGATCGTCGTACTGGACAATGCCGTCGACGCCCACCAGGTGCAGCCGCTGCTGCCCGGTGACTCCGCCAGCCTGGTGATCATCACGAGCCGGGCGGCCGGCGCGGTGGACGGCGCCCACGCGCTGGCGCTGGACGTGCTGGGGGAGGCGGATGCGGCGGCGCTGTTCACCCGGATCGTGGGCCGGCCGGCGGAGGCCGGCACACCGGCCGTCGCGGCGGTCGTGCGGCTGTGCGGCCACCTGCCGCTGGCGATCCGGCTCGCCGCCGCCCGCCTGCGGCAACGGCCCGCCTGGCCGGTCCAGGAACTCGTGCACCGCCTCGACAACCGCCTGCGGCTCGACGAGCTGACCGTCGGCTACCGCAGCGTCGACCGGGCGTTCGGGGCCTCGTACCGCGCGCTGCCCGAGCCGGAACAGCGGATGTTCCGGCTGCTCAGCCTGGTGCCCGGCCCGGACTTCGACGTGCCGGCCGCCGCGTCCGTCGCCGGGCTGTCGCGCCCGGCGGCGCGGCGGGTGCTGGAAAGCCTGCTGGACCGCAACCTGCTCGAACAGCGCCGCCCGCACCGCTTCCGCATGCACGACCTGATCCGGTTGTACGCCGGCGCTGTCCGGCTGCGCAGCGAGGAGGCGCCGGCGTGGCCGCTGCCGGTCACCCGGCTGCCGGCAGGGCGAGCGCTGCGGCGGCTCTGATCGTCGCGGCGAGCGGCCGGTCCACGGTCACCGGGTCGACCAGGTCCCGCAGCCCGGCCCACAGGCCGTCCGCCGGCACCGGCCGCAGGTGGGCGTGCTGCGTCACGGCGACCAGCAGCGACCCGGCGATCCAGCGCAGCCGCAGCAGCATGTCCGCGACCGCGTTCGCGCCGTTGAGGGCCAGCGGGGTGTGGTCCTGGTTGTCGAGGTTCGCCGGCATCGTCGTGGTCGACGCCGGGTGCGCGAGCTGGCGCAGCCGGGCCAGGTGCGAGGCGGCGGCGATCTGGACGCCGGCGAGCCCGCTGGCCGCGCCCGGTGTCGGGGTCAGCATCGGCGGCAGGCCGCCGTTGCCGGCCGGGTCCACGAGCAGGGCGAGCTGGCGCTCCAGCAGCATCGCCACCTGGTGGACGCAGCCGGCGTGCGCCTCCGTGGCGAGCGCGACGGGGGCGGCGTGGAAATTGCCGCCGTGCTGCACGGCGCCGTCGACCACCACCGGATTGTCCGTGCAGCCGGCCGCCTCCCGGGCCAGGACCGCGCCCTGCGCGGCCAGCTGGTCGAGGACCGCGCCGAGCACCTGCGGCGCGCAGCGCAGCGAATAGCGTTCCTGCAACGGCCGGTCCGCCGCCCGCGTGTGCCCGGCCGGCAGCGCGCTCCGGATCCAGCCGGCGACCGTCCGCTGGCCGGGCTGGTTGCGCACCCGCGACACCGGCTCGCCGTACGGCGTGGGGTCGCAGCCGAGCAGCCGTACGATCCGGGCGGTCGTGTCCGCCGCCAGCCGGACGGCCGCGGCCAGCTCCCGGTGGTTGTGCAGCGCCTGCGCGAGGCTCGCGCTGGAGCCGTTGACGAACGCCAGCGCGGTCCGCGCCTCCCACACCACCGGCGGTACGCCGAGCGCGCGCAGCCGGTGCGCCGGGTGCACCTGCGCCCCGTCCTGCCAGGCCCGTTCGGTGGCCGACCCGCCGGCCGCCAGGGCGGCGTGGGCCAGCGGCACCAGGTCCCCGCTGGCGCTGAGGCTGCCCTCGCGGGGCACGACGGGGGTGAAGCCGGCGTTCCACTGTGCCGCCAGCGCGTGCCACAGGTCGGGGTCGACCGCCGAGTGGCCGAGGGCCATGCTGCGCAGGCGCAACCACACCGCCGTGCGGGTGACGGCGGGCGGCAGCGGTTCGCCCTGCCCGACGGCGAGATGCGAGATGAGCCCGAGGCCGTGGCGGCGCGGGTCCGGGTCGGCCGGGTAGCCGGCGAGGGGCCCGAAGCCGCGGGTCAGGCCGTACACCTCGGTGGCGGTGCCGGTGAGCACCGCGCGGCTGCGCGCCATCGCGCGCAGCTCGGCGGGGCTCGCCTCGATCCGGCCGCTCGCGCGGGCCAGGACGGCCAGCGGGTCGGTCACCGGGCCGCCCGGTGGACCGTGCGGGGGGCGGGCACGTCGGCGTGCGCGGCGGCGAGCAGGCGGCGCAGCTCCGCGGGCTCCGGCCCGGCGGTGTAGTACAGGTCGTAGTGCTCGCCGCGCAGCGGATCCCGCACCGGCACGCAGCGGGCCTGCGACCCCGGGACGATCCGGCGGACCAGCGCGGCGACGCCGTCGAGGTCGCACCGGCGGCCGTTGACCTTGACCAGGGCGGTGGCCCGGCCGATGTGCCGGAACGTGCGGTCGCCGGTCACCTCGACGAGGTCGGCGAGGCGGTAGGTGGCCAGGCTGTGGGCCAGCCGCGGACCCCGCACGTGCAGCCGGCCCTCGTCGTCGTCGAGCCGGGTGACGTCGGGCAGCAGCGTCCAGTCCCGGACCTCGCGGCCGATGGCCCGGGTGGCGACCGCGCCGGTCTCGGTGGAGCCGAGCACCTCCAGCGCGGGCATCCTCAGCCGCTCCACCACCTCGTACGCGGCACCCGTCGTGCGGGCGGTGCTGTGCACTGCGACAACGTCATGGTCGCGCAGGCGGGCCAGGTGCCACCGCAGCAGCGGCCACGTCGACGGCAGGCAGACCAGCAGGTGACGGCCCTTGGCGCGCAGCCGCGGCAGGGTCATCGGGTCGTCCCAGGCGGGCACCGCCGGCACGCCCAGCAGGCGCGGCAGCTCGACCCCGAAGATCCGGCCGTAGAGGTGCCGGGGCGGCGCGAAATTCACCACCCGGTCGACCCGGCCGAGCAGCGTGTGCAGCAGCCGCGCCTCCGCGTCCAGTTGCGCCGCGGTCCGCCACCAGGCGACCGGTGGCCCCGTCGTGCCGGACGTCTCGAACGCGATCATCGCCCCGCGCCCGTACCCCTGCCGGCGCCGTTGCCCAGCACGGCCGCGTCCTCGAGCCGGTTCGCGACGAACATGGCCATCCGCGCGACGGTGCCGAACCAGTGCCGCACGTCGTCGGCGACGAAGTCCACCTCGATGCCGAACTCCTCCTCGACGGCGGTGACACATTCCATTGCGGACAGGCTGTCGTACGCGTCGCCGAGCGCGTCGCGCAGCTCGTCGGTGTCGGCGACGGCGGCGAACCCCTCGCCGAGTCGCGCGGCGAGCACCGCGCGTACCCGCGCTGTCACCTCGTCGGTGGTCATGCCGTTCCCTCCTGGGCGGGTGCGGGCCGGTCGGCCCGGGTGAGCTGGCCGCCGGCGCGCACGTACACGTCGGCCGGCGCGGTGGTGCGCAGTTCGAGGTAGACGAGGCCGGTCCCGCCGAGCGTGGCGGTGACGTGTGCCGCCAGCCCGGCCCGGAACGCCTCGTCGCGGTCCGGGCCGACGCAGCAGGTCACCGTCGTGTGCTCGGCGACCGGCCAGCCGCCCGCGTACACCTCGGCCGGCGGCTCGAAGCGCACGACGACGCGATCGGCGCGCACCCCGCGGTCGACGAGCCAGCGGGTCAACCGCAGCGCGATGGCACGGCGCCGGGCCGGGGCCAGGGGCGCGGTGGCGATGGCGATGGTGGGCACCGCGTCTCCTTCCGGGCGGGTCAAGATCGATGCGGGTCAAGATCGATGCGGGTCGAGGTCGATGCGGGTCAGGTCGATGCGGTCAGGACAGGACGAGCGGGGGCAGCGGGTACAGGGCGCCGGACAGCCGGGCCCGCAACAGGTCGCCGAGGCAGTCCGCCAGCGGGCCGCCGCCAGTGGGCCCCAGCGGGGTCCAGGCGGTGCCGCCGCCGCGGTCGGCGCTGCGGTCGGCGCTGCGGTCGGCGCTGCGCAGGAAGCGGGCGACGTGGGAGCCGTCGACCGGCAGGCCGAGCCGGTCCGCGGACAGCACCGCCTCGTACGTGGACAGCAGGTCGGGGACCCGGTTGCCCTCGTTGGCCCAGCCGCCCCCGCGGACCCGGGGGTCGGCCAGCCGGGCCGCGGCCGCGGCCGGATCCGGCTGGCCGAGGGCCGCGAAGATGCGTTGGGCCTGCAGGCCGGCCCGCAGCG
>DASQDS010000291.1:0-4135 GCA_035634075.1 Pilimelia sp.
GTCCCGGCCGCGCCGGGCCGCCCGTGGCAGGGGCCGGCCGCCGTCGGCGCGGCCCTCGCCGGCGCGCTGCTGCTCCGCCGGCTCGCGGTACGCAGGTTCGGCGGCATCACCGGCGACGTGCTCGGCGCCACCGTGGAGGTGGCGACCACGCTGGCCTATCTGGGCCTGGCGCTCGGCTCGGCGTAGCGGGTCCGCACGGCACCGCACAGCACGACACCGGTGCGTCGGGTGGCGGGCACCCGGGTCAGCGCGCCCAGCGCCAGTCCAGCTCCCCGGGCAGCGGCGCCGGGCCGGGCAGGACGCCGTCGCCGGCCGCGGCCAGGCCGTCCAGCAGCACCGCCAGGTAGCGCTGCCGCAACTGGGCGGTCCGCTCGGGGTCCGGCAGCCGGATCGCGGCGCAACCCTCCAGGACCAGCCCCAGGTCGCTGGCGACGACGTCGTTGCGCAGGTGGCCGCTGGCGTGGGCGCGGTCGACGAGGGCGGTGCCGAGCGCGTTCGCCCGCTCGGCGGCGCGGCCCATCTCCGCTGTCGGCGTGAACGTGCCGGCCAGGTGGACGGTGAGCGAGTGGACGTCCGCCTCGACCACCCGGCGCAGGAACCCGCAGAGCGCGCGCCACCCGTCAGGCTCTGCCTCAGCGGCGAGCGCCTCGTCGATGAAGCGCCGCAGCCCGTCATGGCACAGCGTGCGCAGCAACTCCTCCTTGGAGGCGTACCGCCGGTACAGGGCGCTGATGCCCACACCGGCCCGCTCGGCGACGGCGGCGATGGGCGCCTTCGGGTCCGCGAGGAACACGTCGCGGGCCGCCTGCAGGATCACGGCGTCGTTGCGGGCCGCCTGCGTCTTTCGCCCGGGCTGGTTCGGGCGCTCGGGCGTGGCGGCGGGTGGTGTCGGCATGCCGCTCAGATTAGCAGTGGAACGGATCGTTCCGCTCTGTTACGCTGGAGCGGTACCGGAACAAAGCGTTCCGTTCCATGAAGATCTCGAACTGAGGAGCAGCAATGAGCGACGCCACCATCCGCCCGTACCGCGTCGACGTCCCGCAGTCGGCGCTCGACGACCTGAGCGACCGGTTGCGCCGGGCGCAGTGGCCGGCCGAGCTGCCGGGCGTCGGCGACGCGTACGGCGTGCCGGGCGAGCGGGTGAAGGCCCTCGCCGCGCGCTGGCTGGACGGGTTCGACTGGCGCGCCGTGGAGGACCGGCTGAACGCGTACCCGCAGTTCCGAACTGAGATCGATGGCGAGGACATCCACTTCCTGCATGTGCGCTCCACCCGCCCCGACGCGACCCCGGTGATCCTCACGCACGGCTGGCCCGGCTCGGTGGTGGAATACCTGGACGTCATCGACTCGCTGACCGAACCGCCGTCGGCGGACCTGCCCGCCTTCCATGTCGTCCTGCCGTCGCTGCCGGGCTTCGGCTTCTCCGGGCCGACCCGCAGCACCGGCTGGGGCACCTACCGCACCGCCCGGGCGTGGGTCGAGCTGATGCACCGGCTGGGATACCGGCGGTACGGCGCGATCGGCAACGACGCCGGCTCGATGATCTCCCCCGAGGTCGGCAGGCTGGACCCGGCCGGCGTCATCGGCGTGCACGTGACCCAGCTGTTCTCGTTCCCGTCCGGTGACCCGGCGGAGTTCGCCGACCTCAGCGCCGCCGACCTGGCCGCGCTGGACCGGCTGAAGTGGTTCTACGACAACAAGTTCTCGTTCAACGTGCTGCACAGCCAGCAGCCCAACACGCTGGCGTTCGCTCTGGCGGACTCGCCGGTCGGCCTGCTGGCGTGGAACAGTCAGCTCTTCGACGAGACGCTGGACCCGGACTTCATCCTCGCCAACGTGGCGCTCTACTGGCTGACCGGCACGGGCGGCTCGGCGATCCGGCTGTACTACGAGGACGCCCACGCCACCGACAGGCCGAGCGGCCGGACCACCACCCCCACCGGCGTGGCGATGTTCGCCGGCGACTTCCAGTCGATCCGCCGGTTCAGCGACCGCGACCACGCGAACATCGTGAGCTGGAACGCGTACGAGGGCCCCGCGCAGAGCCACTACGCGGCGCACGTGGCGACCGACATCCTGGTCGGGGACATCCGGCGGTTCTTCGCCGGCCTCGGCTGACCCGACCTAGAGATCGGCGTCGTAGGCGCGCACCGCCCGTTTGCCGGCGGTGCGCCGCCACGCGTCGAGCAGCAGTCCACGCAGCTCGTCCGGGTCCGCCTGGGCGAGCCGCACGAGCACCCAGCCGTACCGGCCGACGTAGGGCGCCACCGCGAACGTCTGGGGGTCGGCGGCGATCAGCTCCGCCTGCTCCTCCCTGCTGGCCTTCACCGACATGGTCGGGGAGTCCGGGCCGCCGGAGGCGAACATCTTGCCGCCGACCCGCAACGTCGGGTGCCCCCACTCCGCCACCATGACCTCCTCGGCGCCCGGCAGGGCCAGCGCCCACTCGCGCGCCTGCGCGTACGTCACCGCCACGGCCCGGCCCCGCTCAGCGCACCGACGCCGGCACGAACGGCGGCTTGACCACCCGCATCGCCGCCCGCCGGCCGCGAACGTCGACCTCCACCGTGGCGCCCTCGGCGAGGCCGGCGGCCGTGTCGAGCAACGCCAGCGCAATGCCCCGCCGCAGCGTCGGCGAGAACGTGCCGCTGGTGACCACGCCGACCGCCGTCTGGTCCGCGTACACGGCCATCCGTGACCGGGGGATCCCGCGGTCCAGCGCGGCCAGTCCCCACAGCGCACGGCGCGGGCGGGCGGCGCGCTCGGCGAGCAGCGCGTCCCGGCCCCAGAAGGCCGGCTTGCCCCAGCCGACCGCCCAGCCCAGGCGGGCCTGCACAGGGCTGATCTCCGCGGACAGTTCGTGCCCGTGCAGGGCGTACCCCATCTCGGTCCGCAGTGTGTCCCGGGCGCCGAGGCCGCACGGGCGCAGGTCGTGCGGCTCGCCCGCCGCCACCAGCGCGTCCCACGCCCCGGCCGCGCGGGCCGCCGGCACGACCAGCTCGTAGCCGTGCTCGCCCGTGTAGCCGGTGCGGCAGACGATCAGCTCGGCGCCGCCCAGGGCGGCCGGCGCGAACGACATGTACTCGTGCCCGGTGGGCAGACCCACCGCCGCGAGCAGGTCGGCGGAGCGCGGGCCCTGCACGGCCAGCACGGCGTACGCCTCGTGCTCGTCGGTCACGGTGACCGCCGGTGGCGCCGCCGCCGCCAGCCGGCGAACCACCTCGGCCGTGTTCGCCGCGTTGGGCACCAGGAAGACGTGGTCGTCGCCGTGCAGGTAGGCGATGAGGTCGTCGACCACGCCGCCGTCCGTGTCACAGCACAGCGTGTACTGCGCCCTGCCCGGCGAGATCCGGCCCAGGTCGTTGGTCAGGCAGCCGTTCACGAAGTCGGCCGCGCCCGGCCCGGCCACCCGCGCCTTGCCCAGGTGGGAGACGTCGAAGAGGCCCACGGCGTCGCGCACCGCCGCGTGTTCGGCGAGGACGCCGCCGCGGGCGTACTCCAGGGGCATCTCCCACCCGCTGAACGGCGCGAACTTGGCGCCGAGTGCCACGTGCCGCTCGTGCAGCGGCGAGCGCCTGGGCGGGGCGGCCGCGCCGGTGGTCGGTTCCATGGGTGCGAACTTACCGGCGGGCGAAGGCTGGCTAGCATCGGCAAGACAGATCCGTAGCCGACCGGTAACGTCGGCTCGACGATCACCCGCCGGGCGCGCCACGGCCGGGCCGGTGATGCTGCCGTTCCCCGCCCTCCCGCCATCGTCTCCCCCTCCCCGCCATCCTCGGAGCCGCGCGTGAACCCGCCCGCCAGCCGTCAGCCCGCGAACCGCCAGCCCGCGGCCGGCAAACCCGCCCGCGGTGAGGCACCCGCCAACCGCAAGGCCACACCGGAGCGCCGGCCGAGCGTCACCGGCGAGGCCGGCGCCGGGCCGGCCGGTACGACGCCACGGCTTTCGCTCGCGGACGGCGACCCGGCCGAGCTCGCCGTGGACGCGCTGGTGATCGGCCTGCACGCCGACCTGGACGGCGGGCCGCCGCAACTGGCCGACGGCACCGGGGGTCTGGCCGCCGCCTTCGACGGCCGGCTCACCGAGGCCCTGGGGCTGCTCGGGGCGACCGGCTCCGCCGGGGAGGTCACCAAG
>DASQDS010000292.1:0-1839 GCA_035634075.1 Pilimelia sp.
CGGCAGCGCCGGCCACCGCCGGCGCGCCGGCGACAGGCACGGGCACCGTGCCGGGCGGCGGGTCGCCCACCGACCCGATCGCCCACGACCCCACCATGATCAAAGAGGGTCGGTACTACTACAACATCATCACCGGCGACATCGACACGCGCACCTATCTGCCGATCCGGCGGTCGACCGACCTGGTCAACTGGACCGTCCTCGGCACCGTGTTCACCACTCCCCCGGCGTGGGTCGTGGCCGAGCTCGGCGTCACCCCCGGAGACTTCTGGGCCCCGGACATCAACTACGTCAACGGCGAATACCGGCTGTACTACGCGGCGTCGTCCTTCGGCACGAACAACTCGGTGATCGGCCTGGCCACCACCAAGACGCTGAACCCGGACAGCCCCGACTACGGCTGGGTCGACCGCGGCATGGTGCTCCGCTCGAGCACCGCCGACGACTTCAACGCCATCGACGCCGACGTGGTGACCGACAGGTCCGGCGCGATGTGGATGTCCTTCGGCTCCTTCTGGTCGGGCATCAAGATGCGCCGGCTGGACGCCCGCACCGGCATGCTGTCCACTGCGGACACCACCCTCTACTCGCTGGCCTCCCGGGGCGGCGGCGCCATCGAGGGCCCGTCGATCGTCTGGCGCAACGGCTACTACTACCTGTTCGTCAGCTTCGACTTCTGCTGCCGCGGCGTGAACAGCGACTACCGGGTGATGGTCGGACGGTCGAGGAGCATCACCGGACCGTACGTGGACCGGGCGGGCGTCGCGATGATGGCCGGCGGCGGCACCGAGCTGCTCCGCAGCTACAACGAGTTCCGCGGCCCCGGCCACGGGGACGTCTACTCGCAGGGCGGGGTCGACTGGTTCCCGCACCACTACTACGACGCGGAGGACAACGGCCTGCCGCGCCTGTCCGTCCGGCGGATCACCTGGGCCGGCGGCTGGCCGACCCTCGGCGACCCGCTCACCGGCAGCAGCCGGGTGGGCCACGGCGGGGCCTACTTCACCGTGGTGAACCGCGCCAGCGGCGCCGTCGTGGAGAACGCCGGCTGCGGCTACGAG
The DNA here is from genome assembly GCA_035634075.1 of Pilimelia sp. Lineage (GTDB taxonomy): Bacteria > Actinomycetota > Actinomycetes > Mycobacteriales > Micromonosporaceae > DASQDS01. The sequence continues at coordinate 1,062 of DASQDS010000292.1, forward strand.
GGCGCCGACATCCGTCTCGCCGCCCGCACGGACAGCGCCTGCCAGCAGTGGCGGCTGGACAACTGGGCGGACAGCTACCTCAGCGTCCTCAACAGGTTCAGCAACAAGGTGGCCGAGGTGGCCGCCTGCGTGAACACCGACGGCGCCCGGGTGGCCCAGTGGGGTTGGCTGAACAACGACTGCCAGAAGTTCCGCGTCGCGGCCACCGAGCAGGGCTGGTCGCGGATCGCCAACAGGCTGGCCGGCCGGGTCCTGACGCCGGCCGACTGCGGCGGCGCGGGCGCCGCCGTGCAGCTGTCCACCTGGGCCGAGACCGCGTGCCAGCAGTTCCGCCTCGACCCGGTCGGTGACGTGCTGATCGCCGACGCGGCCGGGCAGCGCGTGCTCGAGCCCGCCTACTGCGGCCGGGCCGGCGGCACCGCCATCCTGGCGAACCGGGCGCGCGGCAGCGCCTGCCAGCGCTGGCGCTTCGTCCACACGGACGAGGGCTACTTCACCATCGTGAACGCCAAGACGGGCCGCCCGCTCACGGCGGTCCGGCAGGGCAGCACCTGGCGCGTCGTGGTGGCCGCGGCATCGGGCCCAGCCGCGCGGAGCGGGCAGTGGCGCATCGAGGTGCACAACGACGGCACGTACAGCCTCGTCAACCGCAGTGGCGGGCGGGCCGTCGAGCTCGTCGGCGGCGCGGCCCGGGAGGCGACCCCGAGCGGCACCACCGCCCAGCGGGTCATGCTGCTGACACCCTGACCCGACGCCGTACCCCACACAGCCGGGGCCC
>DASQDS010000293.1:0-4791 GCA_035634075.1 Pilimelia sp.
TCGGCGAAAGCGGCCGATCGATGTGTCGGCCCGACGTTAGGGACACCGGACGCCGCAGCCAAGCCATCTAAGCCAGAGATAAGGAATGTTTTCCAAACGTAGAAAACCGCCATCCGGCGCTCTTGGTCGAGCGCCGGAGAATCGCGGGGCGGCGCGGCGGGGCGGCCGGGTCGCAGCTCAACCACCCGATTAGATCCCGTACAGGTTTGCCTTAAGTAACGGTTAATTGATGAACCTACTTTGACTCCGCGGGTCCTGACGCCTAATCTCACCAGGCATTGCCGGGGCATCCGGCGCAATCGCCGCCTTCGTGTAATCACCCATGGTGACGGGTCGAAACGGCGGTCCGGTACGCCGAACGGCCGGCCCGCAGGCGAGTTGACCAGCTATGGAATTCCAAGGAGTCCGATGCGTAGGAAAAGTGTCCTGGTGGCGGTGCTGACTGCCGTGGCTCTCGGCCTGGGCTGGCTGCAGGTGTCCCAGGCCACGGAATCAGAGGCCGCCGCCGCCGGCCTGTTCCGTATCACCTGCGGCTTCAGCCACTCCAACGCCGATGACATGATTGTCTTCCCGAATCGGCCCGGAGCCTCCCATCTGCACGACTATTTCGGCAACGTGGGCGCCAAGGCGACCTCGACGCACCGCTCGTTGCTGGGGGTGCGCAGCACGTGTCCGAGTGGGGACACCGCGGCGTACTGGACGCCCGCCCTCTACCGCAACGGCAAGAAGGTCGACCCGTCGTTCATGACGACGTACTACACGACTCCGGTGGACCCGTCGAGGACGCCGATCCAGCCGTTCCCGCCGGACTTCCGCATGATCATCGGTGATGCCAAAAACACCGACCAGTCCCGGGTCGGGCGCATCGAGTGGGGCTGTAGCGACAACTCGATCATCGCGAAGACCCCGCCCGCCCGCTGTGCCAAGGCCGACCACATCCAGGTGCGGATCACCTTCCCGTCCTGCTGGAACGGCGTGCGCACCGGAGCCGCCAACGCGGTGCCCAACATGCGCTTCCCGTCCCGCGGGCTGTGCCCCAAGGGCTTCGGAATCCCGCTGCCCGCCCTGCGGGTCAACGTGTTCTACAAGACCGGCAACGACGTCGGGCGGATCACCCTGTCGTCGGGCAGTGTCGCCTCGGCGCACGCTGACTTCGTGAACACCTGGGACCAGAAGGCCCTGGAGGGTCTCGTGCAGCGATGCCACAACGGCAAGCGGAACTGCCCGCGGGCGACCGGGACCACCCCCGGGCGCAATCCGTAGCACCGGTCACCGCGCACCCAACCGCCATTCGGGAGTACGTTGCCGTCTATGACCCCGCGCCTGGGTACGTCGGCCCTGTCCCGCCGCGCCTTGCTCACCGGCACGGTGGCGGGCGCGGGCGCGGCCACCACCGCCGCGCTGGCCGGCGGCCAGCCCCGCTCCGGTGTCGCGGCACCGGAGCGGGGCTTTTTCGGCGCCCACCAGGCCGGGATCATCAGCCGGGTGCTGCCGTTCGTCTGCGTGGCCGGCTTCGACGTGGTCAGCCGCGACCGGGCCGCCCTGGTGCGACTCCTGCAGACCTGGAGCAGCCTGGCCGCCGACCTCACCACGACGCCGGAGGGCGGGTCCGGTCCGGTACCGACCCGGCTCACGCTGACCTTCGGGTTCGGCCCGGCGCTGTTCGCCGGTGACCGGTTCGGCCTCGGCGACCAGCGGCCGAGCGCCCTCGTCCCGCTGCCGGCGTTCCGCGGCGAGGCGCTGGATCCGGTGGCCGGCAACGGCGATCTGTGCGTGCAGGCGTGCGCGACCAACCCCACGGCGGCGCACCAGGCGATCCGGGCCCTGCTCAACATCGGCCGCGAGCACGTCGCGCTGCGCTGGCGGCAGAACGGCTTCTGCACCGAGGACGGCACCGCCGACCCACCCGGCCTGTTCGAGTTCCGCGACGGCACCTGCAACCTCGACGTGCAGGACCCGAAGGAGACCGCCGAACACCTCTGGGTCGACGACGGCCCGCCGTGGATGCACGGCGGGACGTACCTGGTGATGCGTCGGATCAGGCTGCTGCTCGACACCTGGGACCGGACCGGCCTGGCCGAACAGGAGGCGGTGATCGGCCGCCGGCTGGCCGGTAACCAGCGCATCGCGGCCGGCCCCGACGCCCACGTCCGGTTGGCCGCCCCGGCCGCCAACAACGGCGCCAAGCTGTTGCGCCGCTCCTACTCGTACGACGCCGGGGTGGACCCGAACGGGCTGATGGACGCCGGCCTGATATTCCTCTGTTTCCAGCGCGACCCCGGCCGGCAGTTCGTCCCGATCCAGCGGCGGCTAGCCGCCAGCGACGCGCTGAACGCCTTCAGCCAACACCGGGCCAGCGGCCTGTTCGCCTGCCCGCCCGGCGCTCAACCGGGTTCCTTCATCGGCGCGGAGCTGCTGTCGTGAGGCGGCGCTACGCGGCGGTGGCCGGGTTGCTCGCCGGCGTCCTCGCCGGCTGCTCCGGCGCCCCGGACGCCGCCGGGCCGATGTCGCCGTCGACCGCCCAGCCCAGCGACGACGGCCACGGCAACTGGGACGTCACCGCGATGCCCGACCCGTGCCGCACCATCACCCGCGCCGAGGTCGCCCCGATCGTGAAGGTGCCCGTCGAGCCGGGCAGCCGGCTGGAGAGCTGGCCGCCGCTGTGCAACTTCCCGCTGCCCGGACCGCCCCTGAACTTCCTCTACGTCTCCGACGACTCGCGGCCCGCGGCCAAGGAGGACTTCGACCGCCAGCGCACCGACTCGTCGGCGGCCGAGCCGGTCACCGGCGTCGGCGACCAGGGCTACTGGCTGCCGGAGTTCCAGGCGTTGCACGTGTTCCGCGGGGCCACCCACCTCACCGTCAAGTTCGCCGGCACCCCACCGGTCGCGGACGGGAAGAACAAGGCGATCGCCCTGGCGCGGATAGCCCTGCCGAGAACCATCGCCCCGTCCTGAGCGCCCGCCGGCGATGTGCCACAGTTTGTCGCGGGAGGCACGATGAACGAGCCGGCGCGCCGGATGTGGACCCTGTTCGAGTCGGTGCATGCGGTGACCTACTTCGCCGCGCAGGCCCGGGACAGCTTTGAGGCGGCCGGGTTGCCTGGCTTCTGGCGCGGGTACTTCGCCGGCCGGGCCGCACCGCTCGGGGCGGTTCGTCCCGGCCCGGTGACCGCCGCCTTCTTCACCTTCCAGCCCGCGATGGTCCGCCGGGCCGTACCGGACGTGTGGCAGCGTGCCGCACCGGACGTGGTGCTGGCCGCCCGCCTGGACGGGGCCCGCCGGGCACTGACCGACGTGCTGGCGGCGGTGCCGGCACCGGCGGTGAGCGAGGCCGCCCGGCTGCTGCGGTTGGCGGCGGGCGGTGTGGACGTGTCCGGCCGGTCGCTGGCGGCGGCCAACGCCGACCTGCCGTGGCCCGCCGACCCGGTCGGCATCCTCTGGCATGCGGCGACCGTGCTGCGCGAACACCGCGGCGACGGTCACGTTGCCGCCCTGCTCACCGCCGGCCTGGACGGCGTCGAGGCCCTGGTGTGGCGTGCCGCACTCGACGGCTCGCGGCACCTCCTGCAACCCGCGCGTGGCTGGACCGATGACGAGTGGTCCGCCGCGGCCGAGCGCCTGGCGGCACGGGGTTGGCTCACCGCCGACGGATCCGCCACCGCGGCGGCGGCCACGGTCCGGGACGAGATCGAGGGTACGACGGACCGGCTGGCGGGCCGCCCGTGGCGCCTGCTCGGGGCCGCCGACACGGCCCGGCTCGCCGGTCTGCTCGCACCGATCGCCGCGGCGGCGAGCGGGTACCTGCGTTACCCCAACCCGATCGGCCTACCGCGGCCGCCGGACGCCTGATCCACTGCGTGGGTGCGCCGAGGACCTCCGGTGCGACGTAGGTAGGGCAGGCGCCGCCGTCGGCACCGCTGCCGGGACCGGGGTTGGCGGCGCCGCGGGGGTGGCCGGCGGGGTGGGAGCCGGTTCCGGGGTGGCCGCCGGCGCGGGCGGCAGGATCGCCTCGCGGGCCCGCGGGTACGGGCCCCAACCGGTTCGGACCACCCGCACGAACACCGCGTCCAGTGCCACCTCCAGCCGGCCGATCAGGTCGAGGTCGTCCGGCGGTCCGCAGCGTACGGCCAGCCCGAAGTGATCGCAGGCCTCCAGGTAGCGGCCCTGCTCGTAGCAGGACCGGCCGGCGCTCTCGTGGATGGCCGCGCGCAGGTGGCCCGGCAGCAGCCCCGGCACATCCGCCTCCAGGAACAGCCGGTCTGCCTTGTCGTACTCGCCGCGCCACTGCAGGACCGGCGCGAGCCGCGCCTTGGCGGTCGCGATGTCGGCGGCCTCGCCGGTGGCCTGGGCGTGCGCCAGGGCGAGCTTGCCGTCGGCGAATGCCTTGCCCAGGTCGCCGAGCACCCGCGACACGGTGCACCGGAGCCCGAGCAGCCGGGCGCGGGAGGAGTTGTCCGTGGCGCTTCCCAGCCTGGTGGTCAGCTGTTCGTGAATGTCGGTGAGTTCGTCGGCGTCCGGGACCACTTCGCGCAGCGTCTCCGGGTGCAGGTGCCACCGGTACGCGGCCAGCAACGCCTCCGGATCGGGGACCGGCGGCGCGGGCGCCGGCGGGCCGGCGGCGTGGTTCGGGCCGGCCGGACTGGTCGGGTCCATCGCGTCGGCCGGGTCAGTTGGGTCCGTCGGGTCGGCCGGGTTCGGGTCGCTCCGGTGGGTCCGGTCCCACGGGTCGTTCGGGTCGCTCCCGTCCGGTTGGCCGCTCGGGTCCGGTTGGTCGCTCGGGTCCGGTTGG
>DASQDS010000294.1:0-3099 GCA_035634075.1 Pilimelia sp.
CCGGGTGGCCGCGGACCTCGGCCGCCGGCTGGTGGAGGTGCCCGTCGGCTTCAAGTGGTTCGTGCCGGGGCTGCTGGACGGCTCGGTCGGCTTCGGCGGGGAGGAGAGCGCGGGCGCGTCGTTCCTGCGCCACGACGGCAGCGTCTGGACGACCGACAAGGACGGCATCCTGCTCTGCCTGCTCGCCGCCGAGATCATCGCGTCGACGGGCCGCTCCCCCAGCGAGCACTACGCCGACCTGGTGGGCCGGTTCGGCGACCCGGCGTACGCCCGCATCGACGTGCCGGCCAGCCGCGCGGAGAAGGCGCTGCTCGGCAAGCTGGCGCCGGAGCAGGTGACGGCCACCGAGCTGGCCGGGGAGCCGATCACCGACCGGCTCACCGCGGCGCCCGGCAACGGTGCCGCCCTGGGCGGGCTGAAGGTGACCACGGCGTCCGGCTGGTTCGCCGCCCGCCCGTCGGGCACGGAGGACGTCTACAAGATCTACGCCGAGTCCTTCCAGGGCCCCGAGCACCTGGCCCGCATCCAGGACGAGGCGCGCGGCGTCGTGGCGGCCGCGCTCGGCGCCGCCTGACCGACAGCCGCGCCCCGTCAGCCTGCCAACCGGGCCGTCCAGATCTCCTCGCTGGGCCACCGGTGGGCCCACTCGGCGGGGACGTCGTCGTAGTCGCGGTGCGCCGGCTGGGGTGCCTGAATCTCGATCAGGTCGTCAACGACGAAGCCGCAGGACCGAAGCAGACGAAGCATCTCGCCATGCGGCAGCACGAACTCGACGTGGTCCCCCCGGTCCAGCCGGGTCAGGCCGAACTGCGGGCGGGTCAGGCTGGTGGATACCGGACCCGCTGGCGGTACGCACAGGGCGAACAGCGGTGAGAAGCGCATGAACACCAGCCGGCCGCCGGGAACGAGAAGCCGGGCGGCCTCGGGAATCCAGAGGTAGGGGTCGCACCACAACGATGCGCCGAACTCGCTGATGGCCAGGCCGAACGTATCGTCGGCGTAGGGGACCGCCTCAGCGTTGCCCAGGACGAGGGGGAATTCGATGCCGAACTCCGCCTGCATCGTGCGGGCGGTGGCGAGCTGTTCCGCCGAGACGTCGATCCCGACCGGGTGAGCTCCTGCTCTGGCCAGCCACGCGGAAACGTAGGCGGTCCCGCAGCCCAGCTCGATGGCGGGCATCCCGGCTATCCCGTCGGGCAGCACGGAGACCTGCGACTCAGGGGTTGCCCACAATCCCCAGCGTGGTTCCACCTGCGCCCATTGGTCGCGGGCGAGCGGGCCATGCCACGCAGCCGCCTGGTCGTCCCAGTAGCGTCGGTTGTGCTCCACATGGTTCGCACGGCCGTCGGGATCGGTCATGGGGGCATTCCACCGAAGAACCGGAACTTCGGCAACGGGTTTGCGTACCCGGCTACGCCTCCGCGGGCGCGACCGGGCGGCAGCTGAACCGTCCGTCAGGAGCGGCGGCGGACGTGGAGGAGCGCCGAGTCTGTCTTGGGCGGCGGGGCGAAGGCGCCGCGCGGCAGCGCCGCCCCGGCCGTCAGCTCCCAGCGCCGCGCCCACCGCCGGGCGGCCGCCGTCGTCCCGGCCGCGTACCGCCGCACCGCCGCCCGTTGCAGGACCAGGTCCGCGGTGGTCAGCGCCGACCCGGGGGCGAGCAGCAGCGCAAGCAGTTCGCTGGTGATCGCGTACGGCGGGTTGGCCACCACCCGGAACGGGCGGCGCGGCAGGCGCAGCGCCACGGCGTCCAGCTCCAGCACCGTCACCGGTGCCGCGGCGAAGCGGTCGCGCAGCGCGGCCGCCCGGCGGGGATGCGCCTCCACGGCCAGAACGCGGGCGCCGGCGCGCACGAGGTGTGCGGTCAGCGCGCCCGCACCGGCGCCCACGTCCAGCACGAGCTCGCCGGGTCGCACCGCCGCCCCCGCGACGATCCGGGCGGCCCAGGCGTCAACGAGCGGGTGCCAGCCCCACGCCCGGCGGGAGCCCCCGGACCCGGGCACGACGCACCATGACCACGAACATCCCCATGCCCGGCACCGTAGGTACTCCGGCGGGCGGCCGGCAACCGGATTAGGCTCGCGGTGGCGCGGAGGCGGCGATGGCTACTGGTCGGGGGCGGCGGATGGCACGGGCGGCGGTCGTCGCGCTCGTCGCCGTGGCGCTCGCGCTGGCGGTCCTGTGGACGCAGCAGCGGCGCCTGGTCTACTTCCCCGAGCGGTCGACGCCCGCGCCGCCGGCGGGCGTGCGGCCGGTCCCGCTGGTCACCTCCGACGGACTGCGGCTGACCGCCTGGCTGGTGCGCCCGGCTGCCCGGGACCGGCGCGTCGGCGTGCTCGTCGCCCCGGGCAACGGAGGGAACCGGGCCGGCCGCGTCGTGCTGGCCCGCGCGCTGGCCGGCCAGGGGTTCACCGTGCTGCTGCTGGACTACCGGGGGTACGGCGGCAACCCCGGCTCGCCCACCGAGGCGGGACTGGCGCGCGACGTCCGGGCGGGCTGGGCGCATCTGGTCGACGCCGAGGGTTTCCCGCCGGCGCGCGTGCTGCTCCTCGGGGAGAGCCTCGGGGCCGCGGTCGCCGCCGAGCTGGCCGCGGACCGGTGCGGGGCGGGCCAGCCGCCGGGCGGCCTCCTGCTCCGCTCGCCGTTCACCTCCCTCGCCGCGGCCGGCGCGGAGCACTACCCGTGGCTGCCGGTCTCGCTGCTGCTGCGGGACCGGTTCGAGGCGGCCCGGCACGTGGGCGCCGTCCCGGCGCCGACCGCCGTCGTGTACGGCACGGCGGACGGCGTGGTGCCGCCAGGGCAGAGCCGGGCGGTCGCCGAGCGGGCTGCCAACCTGGTGGCCGTCCGCGCGGTCGACGGCGCGGACCACAACGACCCCGCGCTGGCGGACGGCCCCGCCGTGGTCGCCGCCGCGGTGGCCCTGGGCGACGCGCTCGACCGCTGACCAGGCCACGCCCGAGACCGTGACCGGGCGCTCCGGGTCACGCCCGGATGGTCGCCTTCGTCTCGGCCGGCACGCGCGGTGGCCAGTCGGCCGGCTCGCGCTGGCCGGGGACGATCGGCCCGGCCGCGTCCCGGCCCACCGCCGACCCCGCCATCGCG
>DASQDS010000295.1:0-1790 GCA_035634075.1 Pilimelia sp.
GCCCGCGTCACGGCGGCGGTCGCCTCGGCGCTGAGCGCGCCGATCCCGGCGTCCGGGACGCCGGTCGCGGTGCCCACCGCCGCGGTGGCCCAGCGGCCCAACCTGGCCACGGCGGGCACCGGCAGACCCAGCATGTCGGCGGCGGCGAGCAGGGCGAGCGGGCGGGCGACCCGGGCCGCGGCGTCCCCACCGCGGGTGCCCGCGAACGCGTGCAGCAGCCGGGCGGCCCGGGCCGCCGCCCGCACCCGGACCGCCGACGGTTCTGCGGTCCGCAACGCCTGCACCAGGATCCGGCGCGCCTGGCGGTGTGCGCGGCCGTCCGCGCCGAGCAGCTGGGTGTCGGCGCCGGCCATGATGGACGACGAGTACCGGTCGGGGTCGGTGAGCACTGACCGGACCAGCTCGGCGGAGACGACCAGCAGACCGCCCGGCCGGGTCGACGGCAGCACCGGGCCGGCGGCGGCCCGCAGCCAGCGGACGTACGCGCCGTCGTCCGCGCGCAGCCGCTCGCTGGACAGGTCCACCGCGATCGGCAACCGGTCCCACCCCCCGCGCCCGGCGAGGCCCGGGTGCGGCGTCGCCGCGCCCGAGGGCGGGAGCAGCCGGGTCACGTGACCACCTCGGCCAGCACTTCCAGGTACGCACCGACCGGCCGATCGACGAGCAGTCGGTCGACCGCGGCCGCGGCGTACGGCGACTCGGCGGCCGCGGCGGCGATCAGCGCCGCGGTGTAGGGCCGCCAGGTGTGCGCGGTGATATCGCGCACCCACCGCACGGCCAGCCCGCATTCCCGCAGGGCCGAGGCGTACTCGGCCTCGCTGCGCTCGATGTTGCCGGCCGGCACCAGCGCCGCCCAGCCCGGCGCGGCCGGGTCCACGAGCAGGTCGGTGAGCGCCAACCGGCCGCCGGGCCGCAGCACCCGGGCGGCCTCGGCGAAGAACGCCCGACGGGGCGGGAAATGCAGTGCCGCCTCGACGCAGCACACCAGGTCCACACTGGCGGCCACGACCGGCAGCGCGGTGGCGTCGGCGCGGACCAGCAGCCCGCCCGCCGGCGGCACGGCTGGCAGCAGCGCCGGACTGCGGTCCAGGCCGATCACGGTGCTGTCCGGCCAGCGGGCGGCGATGCGCGCGGTCGAGGCGGCCCGGCCGCAGGCTACGTCCAGCACGGTGGCCGGCGGCTCGCCCACTAAGTGCAGCAGCCGATCGACCAGGGCGGCCGCGGGGTCCGCGGCCGGATGCCAGCCGACATTGAGGTACGCCGGGCCGTGCACGCGCCGCAGCAGCGGCGCCTTGGCGAAGCGCGCGTACGCGGCGTCGATGACCCTTGGGGTGGACATCACCGGCCACCGGAGATCCGCAGCGGGTCGGGCAGCCCCGGGCGGGTCAGCGCCAGCAGCCCCAGGCCCAGGCCCGCCGCGCCCTGGAACAGGCCCGGTTGGTGCAGGCCCGCGGGCAACGGTCGCAGATAGCGCGGTGTGCGGTCGGCCGCCAGCCGATCCAGGAGCCCGGCCAGGATCGAGGGGTGCGCTGGCCCGGCAGCGGTCGCAATCCGCGCGTACGCGTATCCGAGAAGACCGCAGCACAGGTGGTGCGGCGCGGTCGGCGGTGGCGCCGGCAACGGCACGTGTGCACGCGCGGCGGCCACGCCGATGGCCGCCGCCACGAGCGCCACCCCCGAGCGCCCGCGGCACCAGGTCCAGCCCTCGGCGCGGTCGGTGGCGAGCAGGCGTTGTGCGGCCGCGCCGAACGGCGCCACGGCGACCTCGGCCGACGCGTCCCGACCGGCGC
>DASQDS010000296.1:0-5017 GCA_035634075.1 Pilimelia sp.
CCGCTGCTGTCGAAGAACTCGTGGGCGGTCACCGACTACCGCCCGGACGCGGACGTCCTCACCGCCGCACCGACCAGGATCGTCATCGCGGTCGGCGAGGAGTCAGCGGGCACGTACACCGCGCGTACGGCGGCCGGCACCGCGGCTCTGCTCGGCCAGGAGGCCACGGTGTTCCCCAGCCACCACGGCGGCTTCCTCGGTGGCGAGTTCGGTTACGCGGGCAAGCCCGAGGAGTTCGCGGCGCGCCTGCGCGAGGTGCTGGCCGCCGACTGACCCGGTCCGCAGGCCGGCGCTAGTGGATGCGCTGCGGCGACCCGATCGGCAGCCACCGCACCCGGCGACGGACGTCCTCGGGCGCCGCGGCGAGGGCCCGCTCGAGCGCGGCCCGGCCGTCCTTGAAGTGGCCCCACCCCTCGTAGTGGACGGGCACGGCCACCCGCGGCCGCGCGATGCCGATCAACTCCACCGCCTTGCGCCCGGTCATCGTGTACCGCACCGGCCCGGTGATCGGGAACCGCACGCCGCCCACGTGGACGAGCGCCACGTCGGCGGCCATCGCGGCCGCCGTTTCCCGGAGGGGGCGGTGCAGCACGGTGTCGCCGGTGACCCAGAGGAGGACGCCGTCGCTCGGGGGGCGGCGCAGGGCGAATCCGATGACGTCGCCGACGATGGGCCTGGCCAGCGGCGGCCCGTGGCGGGCCGGGGTGGCGGTCACCTCGATGACCGGCCTGCCGGGCGCGGCCAGCCGCGCCCGGTCGCCGGCCGCAAGACCGTGTGCCCCCGCCAGCCGGAGGCGGCGGGCGCCACGCACGGTCGTGATCACCGTCGGCACGGCGGGCAGCAGCGCCCGGCCGGCCGTATCGAGGTTGTCGCCGTGGTGGTCGTGCGTCAACAGCACCGCGTCGACCGGCAGCACGTCGGACGCCGCCACGGCTGGCCCGGCCAGCTTGTCCGACGATGTGCCCCAGCCGAACGCGTAGTGCCCGCCGGCCGGGTCGAACGTCGGGTCGGTGAGCAGGCGCCACCCGTCGACCTCGATCAGGACGGTCGGTCCACCGACGTGCGTGATGATCAACGCGCGTGCTCCACAGCCCAGGCGAGGACGTCGTCGGCGATCTGTTCCCAGCCCTTCTGGGCGGGGAGGAGGTGCGCATAGCCGGGATACTCACGGATCTCGGTGACCGCAGTGGATTTGTAGTGCTTCTTGTTGGACTGCTGGATGGCCGGGGGCATGATGTGGTCCTCGCCGCCGGAGACGAACAGCAGCGGCGCCCGCTTGTCGTTGTGGTAGTCGACCCAGGTCTCCTGGGGCCCCGGCTGGAAGTTGGCCAGCACGCTGCCCCACAGGATGCCGCCGTTGGCCGGGATGTGGTACCGCTCGTACAGCGCCTGCGACTCGTCCTCGCTGAACGTGTTGGTGAACGCGTACCGCCACTGCTCCGGGGTCAGCCCGACGGCTTTGTGCCGGTTGGCGGGACTCTTCAGCACCGAAAACGTCGAACGGACCTGCGACAGCGGCACCACCCGTACACCCTCGGTGGGCGCGGAGTTCAGCGCGACGCCGGCGGCGCCGTAGCCGTGGTCGAGCAGGATCTGGGTGAACGCGCCGCCGGCGGAGTGACCGATGATGATCGGCGGGCGGTCGAGGTCGCGGATGATCCCTTCGACCTTCTCGATGATGGCGGGGACGGTGACGTCGACGATGATCTGTGGGTTCGCGCGGAGGGCTTCGACCTCGACCTCGAAGCCCGGGTAGCCGGGGGCGATGACCCGGTAGCCCTTCGCCGCATAGTGCGTGATCCAGTGTTCCCAGCTCCGTGGGGTGACCCAGAAGCCGTGGACGAGAACGATGGTGTCCGGTTCCATAGGCCGAGCATCGCCGCAAGCCAGCCAACCGGCACTACGCTGGGCGCCATATTGCCCACGGATCCGGCCAAGGAGGTCCACGGTTGGGGCGCCATCGCGTGGCGATGATCGTGCTCGGTGGGACATTCGTCCTCGACCTCGCGGTCGCCGTGCAGGCGTTCGGCCGCCGGCCCTCCGTGTTCTCCAAGATCCGCCACGAGCCCGAGGCGCCGTACGAGATCGGTGTCTGCGGCCGGGCGCCCACACCCACCTCCCTCGGGTTCTCGATCGCCGACCTCAAGCCGGTCGAGTGGATCGCCGGCGCCGACACCGTCGTCGTGCCCGGGCTCGAGGCGCCCTGGGCGCCGCAGGACCCAGCGGTATTGGCCGCCGTCGCCAAGGCAGCCGACGACGGCGCGCGGCTGGTGTCGCTGTGCGCCGGTGCGTTCGTGCTCGGCCAGGCCGGCGTCCTCGACGGCCGGCGGGTCACCACCCACTGGGCGCTCGCCGACGAGTTCCGCGCCGCGTTCCCCCGCACCCACCTGCTCGAACACGCCATGTACGTCGACGACGGCCAGATCCTGTCGTCGGGCGGCATGCTCGCCTCCGCCGACCTGTGCCTCTACGTCCTGCGCCAGGACCACGGCCAGTCCTACGCCAACGACGTCTCCAGGGTGCTGATCAGCCCGCCGCACCGCACCGGCGGTCAGGCCCAGTACGCCAAAGCGGCGCCCCGGCCGGCGTCGGGCCATCTGACGCCGGTGCTGGAATGGCTCGCGGAGCACATCGCCGAGCCGCTGACGCTGGAGCAGGCGGCCACGCACGCCCACATGAGCCCCCGGACGCTCGCGCGGCGGTTCCGCGCGGAAACCGGCGAGAGCGTGGCCGGCTGGATCGCTCGCCGGCGGGTCGAGCGAGCCCGCGTGCTGCTGGAAGACTCCGATCTGACCGTCACCCAGGTGGCCCACGCGGCCGGGTTCGGCTCGACCGAGGCGCTGCGCCGGCAGTTCCTCGCCCACACCGGCACCAGCCCACGCTCCTACCGCGACACATTCCGCGGTACGGACGCGAGGTCGCGGGTCAACATGAGCGCGAGGTCGTCGTCCACGGGGACCGGCGTGCCGGACCGCACCGTGCCGGACCGGTAGGCGATCCCCCGGCCGTCCGGCAGGTAGCCGCGCCGCAGGTACATGAGGTGGGCGGCGGCGTAGTCCGCGGTCAGGCCCACGCCGATCCCGGCCGTGCCGCCCCGCTGCCCGATGCGGGCCTCCGCCGCGTCCAACAGGGCGGAGGCCACCCCGCGCCGCCGGCACCACGGGAGGACGTTCAGGTCCTGGATCTCCGGGATGCCCGCCGCGCGGAAGGGCCCGTAGTCGCTGCTCCAGCGCACCGTCAGGTAGCCGGCGAAAGCGCCGTCGCACGAGGCGACCAGCGCGGTGCGCCGGCCGGCCGCCTGCTCGGCCAGATAGCGCTGATACTGGGCGACGGACTTGCCGGGCCAGCCCAGGGCGGCGAAGGCGCCCGAGATCTCCGTGGCGTCCGCCGCCGTCAGGGGGCGGATGTCGATGCTGGGCATGGGCATGGGCATGGGCATGGGCTCAGCATGGCCGCGGCGTGGCGCCCACACCAGCGGGTTCACCGCGCCGCCGCGGGGTCAGCCACCGAGATAGGCGCGGGTGGACGCCCGGATCGCGGCGACGCAGGCCGCCACCGCCGGATGGGCCGCCGCGCCGCGCCGGTACGCCAGCGCGGTGCGGCGCCGGCTGGCGAGCGGCACGAGGCGCACCCCCGGCGGTGGCTTGTCCGCGGCGAGTTGCGGCACCAGCGCGACGCCCTGGCCCGCCGCCACCAGCGCCAGCACGGTGACGAAGTCGTCGGCGTGGTGGCGGACCCGCGCGGTGAACCCGGCGGTGCGACACATCTGCAGGGCGACGGCGTGGCAGACGGTGCCGGGACTGCCCACGATCCAGTCGGCGTCACGGGCGGCACCGACCGGATCGGGACCGCCGGCCGCGACGCCGTCGGGGACGGCGAGGAAGACCGTCTCCGCCAGCAGGGGTACGCCGTCGAGCGCGGCGTCCGGCGCACCCGGCATGATGTCGTAGTCGTGCACGACGGCCACGTCCAGCCGCCGCTCGCGCAGCGCCGCCGGCGCGAGGATCGGGTCGAGTTCCGTCACGCTGAGCGCCAGCCGCGGGTGGTCCTTCCCCAGCGTGACCAACGCCGTGGCCAGCAGCGTGCGGACGGCGGTGGGGAACGCGCCGACGCGCAGCGCGCCGGACACCTCCCCGCGGGTCTCCGCCAGCGCCGCGGTCGCCCCCTCGAGGGCGGCCAGGACGGCCTCGGCGTGCCCGACGAGGACGACACCGGCCGGGGTGAGGGCGACGCGGCGGCCGGTGCGGTGCAGCAACGCCACGCCCGCTTCGGTCTCCAACGCGGCGAGCTGCATCGACACGGCCGACGGCGTGAACCGGTGCGATCTCGCCACGGCGGCGATGGTGCCGAGCCGCGCCAGGTCGCGGAGCAGGCGCAGCCGTCGGACGTCGAGCATCAGTTCAGCTTACGGTTCGGCGTACAAAATTGAACTGGATCTTATGGTCGTGCCACCCCACGCTTGGCCGATGACACTGACCGGCCTGTACGTGCCCCTGATCACCCCGTTCGACGCCGCCGGCGCGGTGGCCGTCGACGCCCTGACGGCCCTCGCGCACCGGGTGCTCGACGCCGGCGCCACCGGCGTCGTCGCGCTGGGCACGACCGCGGAGCCAGCCGCGCTCAGCAATCTCGAACGCCGCGCCGTGCTGGACGTGCTGGCCGGCGTCTGCCGGGACCGGACCGCGCCACTGCTCGTGGGCGCCAACACCGCGCCGGCGCTGGCCGCCCTGCGAAACCGGCCCGAGGTGCGGGCGGCCCTCAGCGTGGTCCCGGCGTTCAGCCGCCCGGGCGAGGCCGGGGTGCTGGCCCACTTCCGCCAGCTCGCCGGCGCCAGCCCCGTGCCGATCGTCGTTTACCACGTCCCGTACCGGACCGGCCAGAGCCTGTCGGCGGGCGCGCTGCGCCGGCTGGCCGCGATCCCCGGGGTGGCGGGCGTCAAGCACGCCGTCGGCGGGATCGACGACGACACGGTCGCATTCCTGGCCGACGTGCCGGCCGGCTTCGCCGTGCTGGCCGG
>DASQDS010000297.1:0-1979 GCA_035634075.1 Pilimelia sp.
GGGGATCGCACGATCTCCTGGACCCATGTGGACAGCGTCGCCGGGAAGCCGGCCTCGGCTCGCGGTGCCATGTCGCCCGCGGGCGGTTGGTGTCACACCCGCAACATGGGGCCGCTCGCCCGGCGACACCGTCTCCGCCCCGTCAGACCTCCCCAGGCCAGCCCGGACTAAGGTCTGTTGACGTTCAGCGTGACGCGATGATCGCGGCCGCGAGATGGATGGCGGCGGCGTAGCTGGTGTCGGTTTTGTCGTAGCGGGTGGCGACGGCCCTGAACTCCTTCAGCTTGGCGAAGGTGTTCTCGATCAGGTGGCGCCAGCGGTACATGTCGCGGTCGAAGTTGATGGCGCCCTTGCGGTTGGTCTTGGGTGGGATCACCGCGGCGGCACTACGATCGTCGAGGTCCGACCTGAGCCAGTCGGCGTCGAAGGCCTTGTCGCCGAGCAGGGCGCCGAAGGCGATGCCCTCGATCAGCGGCCGCACGCCGACGCTGTCGTGGCGCTGGCCGGGCAGCAGGACGAAGCGCACCAGGTTGCCGAGGGCGTCGACCAGGGCGACGATCTTGGTGGTCAGCCCGCCGCGCGAGCGGCCGATGGCCTGATTTCGGGTCCCCCCGTTGCGCCGCTCGCCTTCTGGTGCGCGGCGACGATGGTGCCGTCGATCAGGGCGTACTCGAAGTCCGGTTCGGCCGACACGCGCTCGAAGAGGCGGTCGAAGACCCCGGCCCGCACCCAGCGACGGAACCGCTGGAACACGCTGTTCCAGTGGCCGAACCCGCTCGGCAGGTCGCGCCAGGGCACGCCTGTCCGCACACGCCACAGCACCGCCTCCAGGAACAGCCGGTTGTCCTTGCCCGTCGCCCCCGGGTCCGTCGCCTTGCCGGGCAGCAGGTCCGCCACCCTCGCCCAAACCGCATCGCTGACCACAAACCGATTCCGATCCATCCCAGCCATCACTCCGCTGAAGCGGAGCTTGAATCACATCCGGGCAGCCACGGGAATCCTGAACGTCAACAGACCCTAGCACTACCTGGGCAGAAGCCTGAATTCCGTAGCGCTGCCAGCCACTTAGCCGCTCGACCCGAAACCGGCCAAGTGTTTGACCTCACGAGAGAACTGGCCTGAACCTGCCCAGGTAGTGCTAGCAATCGGCCCAGACGCCTGCAAGGTTCCGGTGCCGAGCCACCGATCGTCACCGGCCGCGCCGTCCGGGGGAGCACCCGACGGTGGCCCCCGGCCGCCCCGCTACTCCGCCGGCGCCCCCACCGCCGCCGGCGCCTGCCGCCGCCGTGAGGTGAACCGCCGCGCCAGCCCGTCGAAGCCGAGGTAGAGCACCGGCGTCACGAACAGCGTCAGCACCTGCGACACCGCGAGCCCGCCGACGACCGCGAGGCCGAGCGGCTGGCGCAGCTCCGCCGCCGCGCCCCAGCCGAGCGCGAGCGGCACCGCGCCGGCGCCGGCCGCGAGCGTCGTCATCATGATGGGGCGGAACCGCACCAGGCACGCCTCGCGCACGGCGGTGAAGGCCGGGCTGCCGGCGCGTTGGCGCTGGAGCGCCACGTCCACGATCATGATGGCGTTCTTCTTCACCAGCCCGATCAGCAGCAAGACGCCGATCACCGCGATCACGGACAGGTCGAGCCCGCACAGCCAGAGGGTCGCGCACGCCCCCATCGCCGCCGCCGGCAGGCCGGACAGGATGGTGAGCGGGTGGATGAGGCTCTCGTAGAGGACGCCCAGCACCACGTACATGATCAGCACCGCCGCCAGCACCAGCAGCCCCTGGCCGGCGACCGCCTCCTGGAAGCTCTGGGCGGCGCCGGTGAAGCCCGTCACCACGGAGGGCGGCAGGCCCATTTCCTGCTCGGCGGCGCGTATGGCGGCCACCGCGTCGCCCAGCGCCACGCCGGGCGGGGTGTTGAAGCCGATTGCCACCGCCGGGAGCTGGCCCTGGTGGCTCACGTTCAGCGGCCCGGAGCGGC
>DASQDS010000298.1:0-2278 GCA_035634075.1 Pilimelia sp.
TCCTGGCCGCCGTTGCCGTCCTGGCCGCCATTACCGTCCTGGCCGCCGTTGTCGCCGCGGTCCGGGCAGAGGACGCCGAGGAAGCACGCGCGGCCGCTCGGCCCGGGATCGGGTTCCCTGCCGTTGCCGGTGTCGTCGTCGCCGACGTTGGCCGCGTCCGGTAGATCGATGGTGTCCAGGCCATCGTGGACCCGGTCCATGAAGCTGGTCCAGATGTCAGCTGGCAGGTCCGAACCGCCGATGTTCTTGCCGCCCCGGGTCTTGATGGCTTTCTGCGCGCCCACATTCCCGACCCACACGGCCGTCGCAACCTGCGGCGTGTAGCCCACCATCCACGCGTGGGCGTTGGACTTGGTCTTGCCCAACTGCCAGGTCCCCGTCTTGCCGGCGGCTTCCCGCCGGCCGTCCAGGTCGTCCCCGTTGGCGTCGGGGATCTCCTTGAGGGTGTCCGACACGTCGTCGACCACGGCCTGCGGGATGCGTTGTTCCGGCTTGAGCTGCTCACCGGCCCTCTTCACCCATTCCCCGGTGACGCGGTCCTTCTGCTGCACCTCGACCACGAAGTGGGCCTTGTTGTAGCGCCCCCGGTTGGCGAACGTCGCCAGCCCGTTGGCGTGGTCCAGCACCGTGATCCCGTATTGCCCGAAGCCGACCTGATAGTCGAACGGGTTCCGGGCGACGTCTTTGCTGTCGACCTTCGTCAGGTCGGTCGGCTGCTCTTTGTCGTCCCACATCATCGTCACGCCAGCCGCCTTGGCCGTGTCGAGCACCTTCTCCACACCGATCTCCCTGGTGATGTGGAAGAACGGGACGTTGTACGACTTGATCGTCGACTCGCGCAGCGTGCAGTGGTCGGCGCAGGTGGCGGTGCGCCCCGCGTTCTCGACCTTGTAGGGCCCCTCCTTGATGACGCGGGCGTCCCAGCGCGACTGCAAAGAGATGTCGTTCTGCAAGGCGGCGGCCAACGTGTAGACCTTGAAGGACGACCCCGGAGGATGCCCGCCGACCAGCTTGCCGTTCTCGAAGTTCCGCCCGGCGTAGTCGTGGCCGGTGCTCTTCTCCCCGCCGAAGTAGGCCAGGACGCGGCCCGTCTCCGGGTGGACGGCGACAAGCGCGGCCATCAGGTTGCCCGGCTGGCCGCGCAGCTCGGAATCCTTGCCCCTACGCCACGCGATGTCCTCGGCGGCCTTCTGCATCTTCGGGTCGATGGAGGTCTTGATCCGGTAGCCGCCGGTGCGCAGCTCGGCGAAGCACTCGCCCTCCTTGCACAGGCCCATCTCGGCCATCTCGCGGGTGACGTAGTTGACCACGTTGCCGGCCGGCTTGTTGAGGCCGCACTCCAGCCCGCAGGATTTGTCGTTCCACGACTGCCACTTCGGGTACACCATCTTCTGCCGCGCCGCCGGCGTGAGCTCGCCCGTCTCCACCATGCCGTTCAGCACGTACGCCCAGCGCTCCTGCGCCGCCGGTAGGTTCAGTGCCGGGTCGAAGCCCTTGTGGCCCGTCGTCTTGTCCGGCACCGGCTGCTTGATCACGGCGGCGAGCACGGCGGCCTCCTCGACCGTCAGCTTTGTCACCGTCTTGCCGAAGTACGCCTGGGCGGCCGCCTCGACGCTGTAGGCGCCGCGCCCGAAGTAGATCGTGTTGAGGTAGAACTCCATGATCTTGTCGTGGCTGTACTCGTCGCTCAGCTTGGACGCCAGCACCGCCTCGCGCGCCTTGCGGGCGTAGGTGACGCCCTCCAGGTCCAGCGCGTTGCGGGCGTACTGCTGGGTGATCGTGGAGGCGCCCTGCTTGCTGCCGCCGGTGAGGTTGTTCCAGGCGGCGCGCATGATGCCGAGGTAGTCGACGCCACCGTGCTCGTAGAACTTGCGGTCCTCGGCGGAGACGACGGCGTTACGCACGTACTTGGGGATCTGGTTGATGTTGGTGTACGTGCGGTTCAGCGTGCCGACCTTGGCGATCTCCCTGCCGTCGGCGAACAGCAGGCTCGAGCTCAGCTCCAGCCGGTCCTGCAGGTCCGCCGGCAGCGTCACCGTGGTCGAGTAGTAGGTCACGCCGACCACCGAGCCGCCGGCCACCATGATGAGGACGGCGAAGCCCGCGATGATCCAATTCATCCGGCGGCGGCGCTTCGCCCGGGCGAGCGCGGCCGGGCTGAGGCGGCCGTTCGGGCCCCGCCCGGTCGGCCCGGTGCCGCGTCCCGGCGGGCCCCCGGGCCCTGCCGGATCGCCGACGGCGGGGGAGATGGGCCGGACGCTGGCGCGGCCGACGCCGG
>DASQDS010000299.1:0-5247 GCA_035634075.1 Pilimelia sp.
GCGGCGCCCGCCGCCCCGACCGGCGCGGCGGCCGTGGCAGCGGAGGCCGGTGGGGCAGCCGAGGCCGGCGCGGCGGCCGTGGCGGCGCCGCCGAAGCCGAGCACGAGGGCGCCGAGGACGCCGCCGCGGACCACGCCGCGCCGGGACACCTCCGCATCGACCAGGTCGCCGAAGTAGGTGTTGTCGGACCGGTTGGGCGCGGGGTGGTCGCACGCGTTGCCGCACCGGTACAAACACGTCATCGCACTGCGGCCGGAGTGCCCGGGGGTGCCGAGCAGCGGCAGCAGCCGAGGTCGTTCGCTCATTGGGGTCGAGCCCTTCTCACGGTGGTGGGGGTTCGAGGCGGACGCTAGGAGCACCCGGTGAGCGTGGCCGGGCCGACTTGTGAACGCCCGGTGAACACCTCAGTGTCACACGGGCCGTGAACCGTTCCACGCGGGAGCACGTAACACTGGGCGGAACCAAAGAAACGCGGGACGTGAGCGAGGTGAACGCGTGGGCGAGGCGGACGCGGAGCTGCTGCGGGCGCTGCACGTCGAGCACGGCGACGCGCTCTTCGCCCATGCCCTGCGTCTGACCAACGGCGACCGGCAACGCGCCGAGGATCTCGTGCAGGAGACGCTGCTGCGCGCCTGGCGGCACCCGGACGCGCTCGACCCGCAGCGCGGGTCCGTGCGCGCCTGGCTCTTCACCACGGCCCGTAACCTGGCGATCGACGCGTGGCGCCGCCGCTCGGCGCGGGTCGGAGAGGTGGTCACGGACGTCCTCCCGGAGCCGGCGCCGGTCGACGACACCGACCGCGCCGTCGAGGCGTGGACTGTCGCCGAGGCGTTGGGCCGGCTCTCCCTGGCCCACCGACGGGTGCTCGTGGAGTGCTTCTACGAGGGCCGTTCGGTGGCCGAGGTCGCCGGCCGGCTCGGGGTGCCGTCGGGCACCGTCAAGTCGCGGACCCACTACGCCCTGCGGTCACTGCGCCTGGTGCTCGAGGAGATGGGAGTGACGCGGTGAGGTGCGACCACGCCCACGACGACGGGGCGTACGTCCTGGGTGCCTTGTCCCCCGCCGAGCGTTCCTCCTACGAACGTCACCTCGCCGCCTGCCCGACCTGCCGCGAGGCGGTCGCCGAGATCGCCGTCCTGCCCGGGCTGCTGGGCCGGCTCGACCCCGCGGCGGCCATGGAGCTGCTGTTCGACCACGAGGCGGGCGCCGCCCGCGCACCGGTCGGCGAGGGCCGCGTGAACACCCTGATCGGCGCCGCCACGCAGGCCCGCCGTCGGGAACGCCGGACCCGGCGGCGGCGGTTCGCCGCCGTCGGGCTGGTTGCCGCCGCGCTGGCCGCGGTGGTCGGGCTGGGCACGGCGAACCTCACCGGCGGCCCGCTGGACCGCCCCGGCGCCACGCCCGGCACCGGCAACGCCACCGCCGTGGCGCCCCGGCTGACCGCGATGAAGCCGGTGAACGGGCCGGTGCCGGTGACCGCACAGATCGGCCTCGCCAGCCGCAGCTGGGGTACCACCGTGACGATGAAGTGCGCCTACGCCGACACGGACAACTACGCCCGGGCGTGGACGTTCCATCTGGTCGCGTACGGGCCGGACAACGCCCGCGAGGAGATCGGCTCCTGGGTCGCCGCGCCGGGCGACGAACTGCCCATCTCGAGCCAGACCCGCTTCACCGGCGCACAGCTCGTCCGGCTGGAGTTGACCAAGGGCGACGGCACGCCACTTCTGGCGTACGACGTCCCCTGAGGTCGGCCCTCGGCGGTCATGGCCGGATCGCGGTCATGGCCGGATCGCGGTCATGGCCGGATCGGCGTGGGCCGCTCGTCCGGCTGCCGCGACTGGTCCGGGCTCGGCGGGGGAGTGCCCGGCCGGCGGGCCTGCCTGATGCCGTCCACGCTGAACACGACGAGCGCCAGCCACACCAGGACGAAGCCGGCCAGCCGGGCCGGCGGCATCGGCTCGTGGAACACCAGCACCCCGATGCCCAGCTGCAGGGTCGGGCCGATGTACTGCAGGATGCCCAGCCCGCTGAGCGGGATCCGGTTGGCCGCGCCGGCGAAGAACAGCAGCGGGATAGCGGTCAGCGCCCCCGAGGCCAGGACGAGCGCCGTGTGCCCCGCGGACACCGCCGGGAACGTCGCCGTGCCGGACCAGGACAGCCACACCAGGTAGCCGATCCCCGGCAGGGCCAGCACGGCCGACTCGACCAGCAGCCCGTGGGTGGCGGGCAGCTCCAGCCGCTTCTTCGTCAGGCCGTACCCGGCGAAGCTGAAGGCCAGGATCAGCGCGATGTAGGGCACGCGGCCGTAGTCGGCGGTCAGCACCACGACGGCGGCCGCGCCGATCGAGACAGCCAACCACTGGGCCCGGCGCAGCCGCTCGCCCAGCACCACGACGCCGATCAGCACGACGACCAGGGGGTTGATGAAGTAGCCCAGGGCGGTCTCGACGACGTGGCCGGAGTTGACGCCGTAGATGTACGTGCCCCAGTTGAGCCCGATGAGCGCCGCCGCCACGACGATGCCGGCCATCGTGCCGGGCCGGCGCCGCAGTCCGCGCAGGAACCGCCAGTCGCGCATGGCGGTCAGCAGCAGCGCCACGAAGAGCACCGACCAGACCACCCGGTGCGCCAGGATCTCCAGCGGCGAGGACGGGAGCAGCAGCTTGAAGTAGAGCGGAAAGAAGCCCCACATCGTGTACGCGCACGCGCCGTAGAGGTAGCCCCGCCGGGTCGCGCTCACCAGCCCGTCACCCGGCACCTCATGATCACCCGCACGCCCGTGATGCTATGCCCGGCCGGGGTGCGGGTCGCCAGCCAATTCCGACCCGGTGGCCCTGGTCGGCGGTCAGTCGCCGTCTGGGACCAGGAAGTTGAGCAGCCAGCTCACCACGGCGACCAGCAGCGCACCGAGCACGGCGTCCGGCCAGAAGTCGTCCACGTGGAACGGCAGGTCCAGCTGGCCGGCGAGCGCGCTGGTCAGCATGAACAGCGCCCCGTTCACCACGAGCGCGATCAGCCCGAGGGTGAGCAGGTAGAACCCGCAGCCGATCGTCTTGATGATCGGCCGCAGGATGGCGTTGACCAGCCCGAAGATGACCGCGACGGCGACCAGCGTGCCCACCTTGCCCGGGACCGAGTCGGTGTCGACGGAGATGCCGTCGATCACCACCGTGGCGATCCACAGGGCCACGGCGCTGACCGCCAGCCGGATGATGATGCCCATGCGGGGGATCGTGCCATGTCCATGCCCGCCCGGGTGCCCGGTCGGGGTCGCCGCGCCGGCCGGAACGGCCGCGGGCGCCGGGTCAGCCGCGGCCGGGCGGGCCGATGAGCTGTTGTTCGATCGGGGTGGGCGACAGGAGCGCCCAGCGCACCGCCCGGCGGTTCACCACGCCGACCATGTCCGGGCGGATGCGGGTGAGCCAGCCGGCGGCGTCGCCGAGCCCGAGGGTCACCCCGGCGAGGGCCGCCTCGTTCGGCCGCAGCGGCTGGAGGACGACCAGGTCGGCACGGGCCAGCGCGTCGACGTCCACGGGGCCCAGGTCGTCCCGTACGACAAGCGTCGCCTGCCAGCCGCCGCCGGCCAGGCCGTCCGCCGCCACCGGGCCGACGTCCACGACGACGAGCAGCGGATACAGCGGGGTGCCGGCCGGCGCGGTGACCGGCCGGCCGGGCGGGATGACCGCGATCGTCTCGCCCGGCGTGCTCACCCCGCGCACGAACGGCTCCCACGCCTGGGGCCGGGCGGTCTGCACCACGACCCGGGCGCCGAGCGCCATCGCGCGCAGGACGATGAGCTGTGCGCCGCGGACTCCCCCGACCAGCATGGCGCGGGTCGGCTCCGCCCGGAACAGCCGGGCCAGCAGGGGCGTACCGTGCCGGTTCGTGCCGATCATGAGGCCGGCCGCCCCGACCGGCAGGTCCAGCCCTTCGAGGGCGGCGAGCCCCGGCGTCCGCGGCCGGGGGGTGCCGGGGGCCGGAGTGAGGTCCGCGCCGCCCAGCGGCAGCGTCGCGGCGAGGCCGTCCAGGTGCTCGCCGTCGAGCCGGCGCACGCTCGCGGCCTCCAGCGCGGCCAGCCGGCCGAGCGCCTGTACGCAGGCCGTGAGCGCGGCCGGGCTCGCCACCGCCACCCGGACGACGATGTCAGCGGTGGCGTCCTGGCCGGCCCGCGGCCCGGCCGTGACGGCGACGGTCGTGGCGGCCGCCGGCAGCGACAGCAGCCGGGACACCAGGTGGCGGGCCACCTCCGACCGGGCGTCCGGCCGCCGCCGGAGCCGGAAACCGACCTGCGCCAGCCCACCGGCGTGCACGCCGGCCCATGCCTCGCGCACCGGCTGCGCGCCGTCGTGGTGGGCCAGGTCCACGATCGCGCGCAGTAACGCGGTCTCGCCCAGCGGTCGGGAGGGCACGCCGCCCAGCCGGCGGCGTACCTTGCGGACCACGCCGGACAGCGCGCGGCGCAGGTCCTCGTCGCCCCATCCCTGGTCGCGCACGATCCGGACGGCGAGCAGCGCCCGCTGCTGGCCGAGCAGGCGACCCTCGGTGAGCTGCCGGTACGACGTGGCGGACGTGGCGGCCCCGGCCCGCGCGACGGGCGCGGGCACGCCGGTGACGACGAGCTGGATGCGCACCCGCGGTGCCTCCGGGCCGGCTGCCGGCAGCAGCTCCGCCGGCGAGGGCAGGGCCTGGACGGTCTCCGCCAGCAGCCCGACCGGGTCGCCGAGCTCCAGGACCGCCGTCAACCCGTACCCGTCGCTGAGCACGGCCGCGGCGTCACCGGCCACGTCGGCGGCCTCGACCCGACCGCCGGGCGCCACCAGGTCCACGAACGCGGCGGCGTCCGCGCCGGCCGGCAGGGCGCGCCGCCGGGTCAGGTAGCGCAGGGCAACGCTCAGCCACTGGTAGAGCCACCGCTGGCGCATCGGCACCCAGGCGAGCATGACCAGGACGGACGCGGCGAGCGCGGCGAGGGCGATCGCCAGGTAACCGGCGCCGGAGGCGGCGATCAGCAGCGCCGCCGCGACCTGGACGGCGACGATCTGGCCCGCGCGGACGCCGGTGCTGCGGGCCGGCTTGGCCAGCCCGTCCCGTTTCGTCCGGCCGCCCCGACCGGCCGGACCGTCCTGGTCGGACCGGCCACTCGTCAGGCGGGGGCCCGCCGCCGTGAGCGCCATCGCGGGACTCCCCTCCTCTTCGCCGCGCCATTGGGTCGTCAGCGACATCGTAGGGCGGGCGGCGACGGCC
>DASQDS010000300.1:0-1730 GCA_035634075.1 Pilimelia sp.
CTGGCCGGCGCCGCGGCGGCGCTCGGCACGCCCGTGGTCGCCCTGGCCGGCACGGCCGCCGCCGTGCTCTGGGTGGGCGCCGGGCCGCCCGGCCGGGACCGTGGCTGGTGGTGGCTGCCCGCGCTGGCGGGGGTCGTCGCGCCGCCGGAGTACCGGAGCCCGGCGACCCCGGACCGGGCGGTCATCGCCGACGTGGTGCCGCTGATCGCCGGCACGCTGGTGATGATCGCCGTTGTCTGGCTGGCGTACGCGGCGCGGCTGGCACTGCCCGCGCGGGCCGGCGCCGTCGAGGCGGTGCCCGCGCCCGCGTACCCGGCGTCGGCGTCGGCGCTCACCCGGAGCGGGTGGTGGCCCCGGCTCGCGCTGGCGGGCGGGGTCTTCGCCGTGGTGGCCTGGGCGGTGGTGCTGACGTACCTGACGCCGAACATCGGCATTCCGACGCCGTGGCCGGCCGAGGCCCCCGACCTCGTGGCCGGTTGGCGGGATTGGAACACGCACGAGGGCCGGCTCTGGATGCACGAGCTCCGGCTGTTCGCGATCCTGTCCGCCGCGCTGTGCCTGCTGCTGGCCGGGGCGTTCCGGGGCGCGCCGCTGCTGCCGGCCATCGGCGGGACGGCGGTGCTGCTGGCCGTCGACACGGCGGTCGCGGGCGCGGGCCTGGCCTCCCTGCGGGCGCTGCCGTCGGTCGTGGTGGCGGGCCTGGCGGTCGGTGCGGCGGCGTGGTGGGCCGCGCTGCGGCTGGGGGAGCGGGACCGGCGCGGGGACGACCACCGCCGCCGTCTCGTCGCGGGCGTCACGCTGTTCACCGTCGTCGTGGCGCCCGGCATCCACCTGCACCGGATCGTCCCCGTGCCCGGCGTGCAGACCCCGCCGTCCGTACTGCTCGTCGCCGTCGGGCTGCCGGCCGTGCTGCTGGCGCTGGCCGGCCTCGGGATGGCGGGCACCGCGGCGCGCCCGTTCGGTCGGGGCGCGGCGTACGGGCTGCCGATCGGCCTCGGCGGGGCGGCACTGGCCGGCGGTCTGCTCCTCTGGCGCGACGGCGTGCCGCAGATCGCCGGGTTCTGGGCCATCGCCCTGACCGGGCCGCTCGTCACGCTCACGGTCGTGGTCATCCGCGGCGGCCTCCCCGCCGGCCAGCTCACCGGGCTCCGCTCGGTCACGGTGCTCGTGGCCCTGGCGTCGATGCCGGTGGCCGTCGTCGTCGGCTTCCTGTCGATCCTGGTGTCGATGTTCAGCGCCGACGAGGTGCTCGCCCCGATCGGCTACCACCTGGGCTTCGACGGCCTGCCCTACGTGCCGGGCGCCGTCGTCGTCGGCATTGTCGCCAGCCTGCTTCTCACCGCCCGGTTGAAGGGGCAGCCCGCGCGACCCACCTTCGACACCGTCACCCCACCACCCGGCCCGGCGGCGTCCGGCCCGGCGGCGTCCGGCCCGGCGGCGGTCGGTGTGGCCACGCCCCAGTAAGCGCGCATCCGACGCCTGGCCAGGACCTCTGCGGTGCCCGACAAACCCGCGACCGGGGGTGCGGGCCGGCGTGTCTTGGAGATCTTGGTCCCGTGGCTACCGTTGTGGGGGGTCACGGGACCAAGATCGCGCCAAGGGGGGCGGCGATGCCCAGGGCCGCCGGGGCGGGGTCAGGCGGGGTCGCGGTGGCCGGGCAGGGCGGCGAGCAGCCCGCGCGGCGACGGCCTGCCGGCGCGCATGGCCGGGCTGGGGGTGCCGGCGCCGGC
>DASQDS010000301.1:0-7882 GCA_035634075.1 Pilimelia sp.
CGGCAGTGGGCGGGGGCCCGGTGGGCGCGGGCGGCGGCGCGGCAGGCGTGGCAGTGGGCGCGGCAGTGGGCGGGGGCGAGGCCGGCGGGGCGGCGGGCGCTGCCGTCGGCTGCTCCTCGGGGGCCGCGCGGCCGTGCAGGCGCTCCTTGCGCAGGCGCGCGGTGACGGCCGCGGCGCGGGCGGCGGCCAGCACGCCGAAGCCGGCCGCGGCGCCGACCCCGACCCGGCCGGCCAGCGGGATCAGGCCCAGCGCGCCGCCCACCACGAACGCCAGCATGAGGATCGTCTCCGAGTGGGCGAACGCGCTGGCCCGCTGGCGCTCCGGGATGCGCTCCTGGATCGTCGCATCGACGGCCAGCTTCGAGATCCCGCTGACGGCGGCTGTGACCAGGCAGAGCAGCGCCACCATCGGCAGCGACAAGCGGATGGTCGCGAGGACGCCGAGGCCGGCGACGAGCACCAACCCGTTCGACTGCAGCGCCAGCGGCCGGCGGATCCGCAGCCGGGTCCCCGCGGCGGTGGCCAGGAACGTGCCGGCGCCGAGCGCCCCCGCGACCAGCGCCAGGGCGCCCTGGTCGCCGATGTCCCGGCCGAGGACGACGGTGTCCAGGTCGCCGGCCTTCACGGCGAAGGCCAGGAACAGCAGCAGGAAGCCGTACAGCGTCCGCAGGGTGGCGCTGCCGACCAGCGTCGCCAGCACGAACCGCCCGGTCAGCGCCCGTTCGCGGCGCCGGAAGCCGAGGAGCGTGAACAGGCGGGGCACGGTCTCCGGCGGGTCGGCGTCCGCCCGCGGTGGCAGCCGGAGCGCGGTGACCATGCCGATGAGGAAGACGATCGACGCCAGCCGCAGCGTCCACTGCGCACCGAACTGGAACGCCGCGGCGCCGACGGGCACGGCGGCGGCACCCGCGACCGTGCCGTACACGCTGGCCCGGGCGCCCGCCTGGGAGAGCCCCAGGCCGGCCGGCAGCAACCGCGGCACGGCGGCGGAGCGGGCCACCCCGTACGCGCGGGACAGGGCGAGGACGCCGAACGCCGCCGGGTAGAGGCCGAAGGTGTCCAGGTTGTCGGCGATCAGCCAGGCGAGGAAGGCCCGGCCGAGCATCGTCGCGGCGAGCGCGTACCGCCGGCCGTGCCGGAAATGGTCGAGCATCGGCCCGACGACGGGCGCCAGCAGCGCGAACGGCACCATCGTGACCAGCAGGTACAACGCCACCTTGCTGCGTGCCTCGCCCAGCGGCGCGTTGAAGAAGATGGTGCCGGCAAGGCCGATGGTGATCAGCGTGTCGCCGGCGCAGGAGGCGGCGTGCAGGTCGAACAGCCGCATCATCCCGGCCTCGCCCGCGGCGCCCTTCGCCTTCACCGCGCCGACCCGGCGGCCCAGCCACCGGCCGGTGCGGGTGGTGCCCCGCAGCAGGAGCCGCGTGCCGCGGATGGCGGTGCCCACGGTGTGCCCGAGGCTGCGGAGGAGCGGCATCCTCCCATCCTCGCCCATCCCTGGTGGGGTCGCGCCGCCGGCCGCCCGGCCGATGAGGAACAATGGCGACGTGACGAGGACCACCGCCACTCGCCCTGCCCGCCTCGACCAGGCCTGCGCCGACGCCGTCGACGTCGCGCGCGCCGCCATCACCGAAGCCGAGCCCAGCGAGGTCGGGGAGCACCTGGAGGTGCTGCCCGAGGGCGAACGCGTCGTCACCCACTTCTTCGAGTGCGGCCTGCCCGGCTACGCCGGCTGGCGGTGGGCCGTCACGGTGGCGCGGGCGCCGCGCAGCCGCACCGTGACCGTGTGCGAGACCGTGCTGCTGCCCGGCCCGACCGCGCTGCGACCGCCGGAGTGGCTGCCCTGGGAGGAGCGCCTGCAGCCGGGCGACCTGGGCGTCGGCGACCTGATGCCCACGCCGGCCGACGACGATCGGCTGGCGCCGGGCTACACGCTGTCGGACGATGCGGCCGTCGAGGAGGTGGCCTGGGAGCTGGGGCTGGGCCGGGCCCGGGTGATGTCGCGCGACGGCCGGGGCGAGACCGCCCAGCGGTGGTACGACGGCGAGCACGGGCCCGACGCGCCGATCTCCACGGCGGCGCCCGCCGCGGCCCGCTGCGGGTCGTGCGGTTTCTACCTGCCGCTGGCCGGGGCGATGCGGCTGGCGTTCGGCGCCTGCGGCAACCTCTACGCCCCCGACGACGGCCGGGTCGTCAGCGTCGACCACGGCTGCGGCGCGCACTCTGAGGTGCTGGGTGAGCCCGTCGCCGTCGTCGAGGAGCTGCCGACGGTGTACGACGACAGCGAGGTCGAAGCCGTGGCGGTCAGCCGGGCCCCGGGTTCGGTGGAGGAGACGGAGCCGGCGGAGCCGTACGGGCACGGCTGAGCCGCCGCCGGCGGTGGGCGTCGTGCCGCAGCATCGTCGCCAGGCCCAGCAGGCCGATGAGGAAGCCGGCCAGGCAGATCCACAGCCAGTCGGTGTGCCCGTGCGCCGACAGCCAGTCCCGGCCGAAGGCGAGCAGGCCCAGGCCGGCAACCGCCCACGCGACCAGGCCGGCGACGGCGAACGGCACCATCGGCGGGTCGAGCGGCTCGGGCCGGCGCAGCTCGGGAGTTCCCGGCTGCGCGCCGGCCGTCGGCGGCGCGGGGGGCGGCTGCGGGCTGGACATCAGCCAAGGGTACGGCCGGAAGATCGCCCGGCGTGGACCGGTCATCGGGATGTTCTTCTCGTCGCAACGCCCGTCTGGCACGATGCCCGCTAATCGATCGAAGATCGTGGAGACAAGGACGCCCGCATGGACACTGCCGCCGGTCCCAGCGCCGCACCGCGCCCCGAGGGTCCGCCGCCGGGCCACGCCGCCCCGCGCAACGGGTTCGACCGCTACTTCGAGATCAGCCGTCGCGGGTCCACCCTGGGCCGGGAGGTCCGCGGTGGGCTGGCGACGTTCTTCACGATGGCGTACATCGTCGTGCTCAATCCGTTGATCCTCGGCTCGGTCGCCGACGGGACCGGCGCGAAGCTGCCGATCCCCGCGGTCGCCGCCGCGACCGCCCTGGTGGCCGGGCTGATGACGATCCTGATGGGCGTCGTGGGCCGCTTTCCCCTCGCGCTGGCGGCCGGGCTCGGGGTCAACGCCCTGGTGGCGTTCGAGATCGCGCCGGAGATGACCTGGGCGGACGCGATGGGCCTCGTGGTGATCGAAGGCTTGATCATTGCGGCGCTCGTGCTGACCGGCCTGCGGACGGCGGTGTTCGTGGCGGTGCCCACCCAGCTCAAGACGGCGATCGGCGTGGGCATCGGCCTCTTCCTGGCGCTGATCGGCCTTGTCGATGCCGGCTTCGTACGCAGCACCGGCCAGCCGTCGCCGCCGATCGGGCTCGGCCTGGGCGGCAAGCTGGTGACCTGGCCCGGGCTGGTCTTCGTCGTCGGCCTGCTGCTCACTTTCGTGCTGATCGTGCGCCGCGTGCGCGGGGCGATCCTGCTGGGCATCCTGGTCTCCACCGTGCTGGCCATCATCGTGGAGGCGATCGCCGGAGTAGGGCCCGCAGGCGGCCCGCAGGGCAGGCCGGACGGCTGGAGCCTCACCGTGCCGGAGCTGCCCGGCAGCGTGGTGGACACGCCGGACCTGTCGCTGCTCGGTGAATTCAACGTGCTCGGCGGGTGGGGTCGGGCCGGCTGGTTGGTGGCGCTGATGTTCGTCTTCACGCTGCTGCTGACGGACTTCTTCGACACGATGGGGACGATGGTCGCGGTCGGCCAGGAGGGCGACCTGCTCGACGAGCGGGGCACGCCGCCGCGTACGCGGGAAATCCTGCTCGTCGACTCGGTGGCCGCGGCGGCCGGTGGGGCCGCGAGCACGTCGAGCAACACGTCCTACATCGAGAGCGCCGCAGGTGTCGCCGAAGGCGCCCGCACCGGCGCGGCGAACCTGGTCACCGGCGCCCTCTTCCTGCTGGCCATGTTCTTCGCCCCGCTGGTGGCGATCGTGCCGTTCGAGGCCGCGTCCACCGCGCTGGTGGTGGTCGGTTTCCTCATGTTGACGGCCGTGCGGACCATCGACTGGGACGACTACGAGATCGCCATCCCGGCGTTCCTGACGATCATCCTGATGCCCTTCACCTACTCCATCTCCAACGGCATCGGGGCCGGCGTCATCGCGTACGTGCTGCTCAAGCTCGTGCGGGGCAAGGCCCGCGAGGTGCACCCGCTGCTGTACGCCGTCGCGGTCCTGTTCGTCGTGTACTTCCTGCGCGGCGCCGTGGAGTCCTGGCTCCGGTAGCGCGGCCGGTGGCGGGGAGCCCTGCCGGACTCCCCGCCCGCGCCCGGTCAGGCGCCGTAGAGCTTCTTCAGCGCGTTGTAGTCACCCCGGCCCAGTGTCGAGTCCCGGTAGGAGCACGGGGTCGCCTCGGGGCTCATCGTCATGTACGGATACGCCGACTCGGAGACGTGCTTCAGCGCGAAGCCGTGCCCGAACTCGTGGGTCATCACGCCTTGCAGCTCGTAGCGGCCGGAGCAGCTCGAGGGCTTGGTGTAGAAGAACTGGTTGTGCGCGTCGCTGATGACCGTGTCGGAGTCGCCGATCGGGTCCGGCCGCCCCAGCGACCAGCTCTTCCAACTGCAGTTCACCGCGAGGAGGTGGGATGCCAGTGGGCCCCAGCCGACGACGTCCTTGTTGTCTCTGCGGGTGCACTTGCCGTATGAGATGCCGGTGGGTGTCGCGGTGGATCCCTTGTAGAGGATCTTGGTCTTGAGCGACTGGCGCAGCCCGCAGTCGTTGTACCCGATGTCGATGTTCCGGGCGGCCGATTGGATGTCCAGCAGCGCGAGGTTGCGGTTGAAGTATGCGGGCCGACCGTAGTCGTTGTAGTACCAGTCGTAATAGTAGTTCTTGGCGTCTTTCCGAAGTTTGTACGCGGTCTGGTTGCATTCGCTCGGCACCGCCAGCGCCCGGGCGGCCGGACTGGGCTCCACCTCGGGCTTCGGCGCCGGGCCCTCCTCGTGTTCGCCGGTCGCCTCCGGCCCTTCGTCGGCGGATTCCGGGTCGGCCGCCTCGTCGTTGACCGAGACGGTCAGCCGGCCCTCCAGGACGGAGACCCGCAGGGAGTGCGGGTGGGCTGCCGTCAGTGGTGTGCCCGCCACGTACTGGGCGGACGCTTCGACGCTGGCCGACTCCTCCAGTGGCACCAGAGCGCTCAGCGGCCCGGCAACGATCGTCCGGTCCCGGAAGTCACAGTTCGGCCCGACCAGCGGCACCGTCCGGACCGCGAGCGTCGTCGCGGAGATCTCCGGCCGACAGATCGACCGGAGCCAGCTCGCGAAGGCCGCCTCGTCGCCGCCCGGTTCGACGGGTGCGGCGGACGCGATCTGCGGTGCCAGGACGAGTGCGACACCGGCCGCGGCGACAGCGGCGAGGCAAGCTCGCCGCAGGCGTGTTCTATTCATTTGATCCCCCGTTTGATGACCGCGCGCCACCATGGACGCGCGCAGCCGACCATCCACAGCGGACGGCCGACCAAGATCACCAGGACGATACGCGACTGTCAGCTCTCCCGCTGCCCCGTCCGCGCGCGGTCGCCGGGATCCGTCAGCAGAACAGCAAGGAATCGATCGCGCCGCCCGCCGGCGCACCGGACCCTTGACGTAGGGGCTGGCGGCCAACCCGACCCGGTGAGCGGAGCGGACGGCAGACCCGCGAAGAGATGCCCCGGCCGTACGCGACGCCAGCCTCCGTGCGGCCGGGCTGCCGCGCCCGCGAGACGCTCAGCCGTAGCGGACGGTGGTCAGCCGGCCGGTGTGACAACCATCTGGTACGGCTCAGCGGGCGGCGGGCCCAGCCGGGTCAGGAGACCGGGCGGCGCAGGGAGTAGGTGACCCCGTGCAGGCGGTGCGGCTCGTTGAAGACGTAGGTGGCGGTGCGGTCGTACGCCTGCCAGCCGGCGGCGCCCGCCCGGTTGAGGTGGCGCAGGTCGTCGAACCGCTCGTCGGTGCCCCACCGCTCGACGCCACCGGGGTGGTGGAATGACGCGCGCCAGTCCATGAAGGCGTCCGTACCGAGGGTGCCTGCCGCCCGATACTCCAGCCGCGCGAACTCCCAGGTCGTCATGATCGTCATTATGCCGCAGGGGTGCGCCCCCGGGAACTCCCGGGCCGCGGACCGCCGGGACGGCGTCGCTACGATCGGGTATCCGTCACGGCGGCTGCACCCGTCGATGGGTTGATAGCGTCAGAAGCGGTCCGCGAAGCGCCGATGACCACGCATGGAGGCATGGTGCCGGGGAGTCCTGAGCGGCCGACTGGCGGCGTCGGAGCGCCATGGGCGGCCACGGTGGTCACCGTCGTCGAGCTTGCCGCGCTGCTGCGTCAGCTCCGCCGGCGGGAGGCGCGCCGGCGTGGTGGCGCCGTGCTGACCTACCGCGAGCTGGCGGCGCGGACCGGCTGGTCGCGTACGGTCATCGGCTCCTACCTGGCGGGCGACACGTTGCCGCCCACGGACAGGTTCGACGCGCTCGTCCGGCTGCTCGGGGCGAGTGCGGTGGAGCAGGGCCAGCTGGCCACGGCGCGGGACCGGGTCGAGGACCGCCGGCGGGCCGAGGCCGTGCCGGTGCCCGATGAGGCGGCGCGAGCAGCGACCGCGGCGCACGACGGGCCGGTGACCGGCGGCCAGGTCGTCCCCCGGCAGCTGCCGGCGGCGGCGCGGGCCTTCGCCGGCCGGCACGCCGAGCTGCGGACGCTCACCACGCTGGCCGGGTCGGCCGCGGGGCGGGCGGACGGCGCGGTCGTCGCGGTCATCGACGGCGCGGCGGGGATCGGCAATACCGCGCTCGCAGTGCACGCTGCGAACCGCGAGGCCACGCAGTTCCCCGACGGTCAGCTCTACGTGGACCTGCGCGGGTTCGCGCCCGCCGGCGCCGGGCCGGTCCGGGGGCTCACGCCGGGGGAGGCCGTCCGCGGCTTCCTCGACGCTCTCGCCGTACCGGTCGCCCGACTGCCGGCGACCGCCTCCGCGCTGACCGGCCTGTACCGCAGCCTGCTCGCCGACCGCCGGCTGCTCGTGCTGCTGGACAACGCCGCGGACGCCGACCAGGTGCGTCCGCTGCTGCCCGGGACGCCCGGCTGCCTCGTCGTCGTCACCAGCCGCAACCGGCTGACCGGCCTGGTCGTCGCCGACGGGGCCGAAGCCGTCCGGCTGGGCCCGCTCACCGCCGGCGAGGGCCACGCGCTCCTCATCGGACGGCTCGGGCCGGAGCGGGTGGCCGCCGAACGGCCGGCGGTGGACGACATCGTGCGGCGGTGTGCCGGGCTGCCGCTGGCGCTCAGCATCGTGGCGGCGCGGGCGGCCACCGCGCCGCGGTTCCCGCTCGCCGTCCTGGCCGGCGACCTTCAGGACGCGCGGCAGGGGCTGGACGCCCTCGACGCCGGGGAGCCGTCCGCCGACTTGCGGTCGGTGCTGTCGTGGTCGGTGCGCGAGCTGGACGCGCCCGCCGCCCGGCTGTTCCGGCTCCTCGGCCTGCACAGCGGGGCGGACATCGGGGTCGCGGCGGCGGCCAGCCTCGCCGGCCTCCCACAACGTCCGGTACGCCGGGCACTGGCCGAGCTGTGCCAGGTGAACCTCCTGGCCGAACACGCGCCGGGCCGGTACTCGAGCCACGACCTGGTGCGGGCGTACGCGCGCGAGCTGGCCCACGCCCAGGACCCGGCGCCGGACCGGCTGGCCGCCGTGCGGCGGCTGCTGGACCACTACCTGCTCACGGCGGTCCGGGCGGCGACGACGCTGGACCCGCACCGGGCGCCGATCGTGCCGGCCGCCGCGGCCGTCGGGATCACGGCCGAGCAGCCGGCGGACTACGCGGCCGCGCTGGCGTGGCTGACCGCCGAGCACCTGGCCCTGCTCGGTGCCGTCG
>DASQDS010000302.1:0-1663 GCA_035634075.1 Pilimelia sp.
GGACCGGCATGCGAATGGGGCCTTGCCGCCGGCGCCGACCCGGGGCGACAGCGATAGAACCGTCGAAGCGACCAGTGCCGCAGCTGAGCACCCGGCGCCTGCTCCTGCGCGAGTTGCACCCCGACGACCACGGCGGCGTGCACGCGTTCGCGGCCGACCCGGCGGTCACCCGCCACACCGACTGGGGTCCGAACACGCCCGAGGACACCGCCGCCTTCCTGGCCGAGGCGGTCCGCGACGCGGGGGCGCGGCCTCGGCGCCGCTACACACTGGCCGTGGTGGAGCGCGACCGCGGCACGATCGCCGGCTCGGCGGAGCTGTTCGTCGTCAGCCCGGCCCACCGGCGCGGCGAGCTGGGTTACGCCCTGGCCCGGCGGTGCTGGGGGCGGGGGTACGCCACCGAGGCGGCGCGGGCACTGCTGGCTTTCGGCTTCGGCCCGCTCGGCCTGCACAAGATCTCCGCGACCTGCGATCCGGACAACCTCGGCTCGGCGCGGGTGCTGGCGAAGGTCGGCATGGCGCGCGAGGGATACCTCCGCGATCAGCTACTGGTCCGCGGGGTGTGGCGGGACCGCCTGTTGTTCGCCGCGTTCGCCGCCCCCGCCGGCTGACCGGCACCGCGCCATCCGGCACCGCGCCGTCGGGTCACCACCGGCGCGCGCACAGGATGACGCCGCTGCTCCACCGCATCTCCACGGCGACCAGCCGCGGGTCGGCGAGCAGCGTCGCGCGGACGCGGCCGGTGTTCTCCTCGTGCTCCGGGTCGCCCCACCGGGGCGGCGTCATGTCGTCCACGAGCAGCAGGCCGCCGGGCGCCAACGCCGCGACGGTGCTGTCCAGCCCGGTCCACTTGCCGCCCGGCGCGTCGGCGAAGATCAAGTCGAACGCGCCCAACCTGTCGTAGAGGCCGAGCACGTCACCGGTGTGCAGCCGGACGAACGGCGGCCAGGCCCCCGCCGCGGCCACCTCCGCCACGGCCGGGTCCACCTCCACGCTGTGCACGTCGACGTCCGTGCGCGACCCGAGGCCCGCCACGACCCAGGCCAGCCCCGCCCCAGCCCCGGTGCCGATCTCCAGCACCCGCCCGCCGGGCCGCACCGCGCAGGCGAGGGTGGCGAGCAACTCGCCGACCCCCGGCTCGCTCGACATGGTGAACCCGGCCGCTCGGGCCCGGGCCAGACTCTCGGTCACCTGCGCAGGCGTGTGCACCCCGGCATCCTGCCATCCGGCCACCGGGGCAGCTGCCCGCTGGACCCCACCAGCGGTCTGGCCGGCGGGCTCGTCACCGCCGACGAGCTGATCGGGCACGTCAAAAGGGAATGCTGGAGAGCCGATTCGCCCCCGGTCACCTGGCCGAGGGCATCGTGTTCCACCACCCGGACGGCCGCCGAGCCAAGATCAAGCGTAAGGACTTCCCCCGCGGCGCCTGACCTGGCGCCGCCGGCCGTGCCCGCGGCGCGCGGTCAGTCCGTCCGGTACCACGCGTCCAGCTCGGCGGCGTAGCGTTCGGCGTCGTAAGACTCCTCCTCCAGCCACGCGATGGCGTCGAGGATCTCCCGGGCCTCGTCGGTGCCCAGCGCCGCGCAGTACTCCTTCGTCCGAGCCACCCCCGCACCGAGCATCAGGTGCGCGTCGATGGCGCCGGTTGCGTCCATGCTGGTCC
>DASQDS010000303.1:0-1573 GCA_035634075.1 Pilimelia sp.
GCGGACCGCTGGACGTGCCGCACCCGAGGGTGCGGCACGCACACTCGCTGAGGTGTACAGACGCTTCGGTGAGGTCGACGCCGTCGCGGCAAGATCGCCACTGTACGAGCGGGTCGCCGTCGCCCTGAGCGAGTCGGCCGAGGCCCTGCGCGCCATCGAGGCGGCGCCGGCGCGCAAGCGGCAGCCGACGCTGATCCTCGCCGCACTGCACGACCTGGCCCTCGCCGGTCGCGCCCCCGCCCTCGCCGCCGCCTATGCCGCCGCGGACGGCGACGCCGCCGCTGCCGCGGCGATCGACACGCTGCGGCGAATGACCGACTCGGTCGTGGCCATCGCCGCACGCCGGCAGCCCCGGAGCAACGAGACCGGACGCTACGCCGTGCTGTATCCGGCCATTGCCGAGGCGGCGCGCCGGGTGGGTGCGAGCGCGGTGGGCCTGATCGACGTGG
The DNA here is from genome assembly GCA_035634075.1 of Pilimelia sp. GTDB lineage: Bacteria > Actinomycetota > Actinomycetes > Mycobacteriales > Micromonosporaceae > DASQDS01. The sequence goes on from DASQDS010000303.1 coordinate 450, forward strand.
GCTGTTCGGCAGCGTTCAATCTCAATGTCGACCGCGTCGGGATCGCCTACAGCAACGGACAGTCGCTGGGCGACCCGGCATCCGCCGTGCGGCTGTCGGCTTCCGTCGTGGGCGACCGGCCCGTCCCGACCCGGCCGATACCCGAGGTCGTCGCCCGGGTCGGCGTCGACCTCGATCCGGTCGACGTGACCGACCCGGCCGAGGCGCGGTGGCTGCGCGCCTGCCTGTGGCCGGACCAGCCGGACCTGCCGCAGCGGACGGCGAGGCTCGACGCGGAGCTGGCGTTGACGGCGTCTGCCCCGCCGGTGCTGCTGCCCGGCACCGCCGTCGACGTGCTGGCCGACGCGGTCGCCCGGGTGCCCGCGGCCGCCCTGCCTGTCGTCACCACGACGTGGGCGCTGGCGCGCTTCCCGCTCGAGAGCCGCCTGCGCTTCCTGCACCGCCTCGACGAAGCGGCGGCCGGGCGGGCGGTGGCGTGGGTGTCAGCGGAAGGGGTCGGAGTCGCGCCGGCGATACCCACACTCGGCGACCGCCGCGCCTCCGGCCACAGCATCATCGGCCTTGCGGTGTTCGACCAGTCTGCCCTTCACGCCGAGGCCGTGGGCCGCTGCTGGTCGCAGGGCGGCTTGCTGGCGTGGCTGGCAGACCCGTAGCGGTAAGTGCCCGCTCAGGTGACGGCCAGTTCGGCGGCGCCGAACGACACCGCGAACCGCTTGCACCAGATGCTCACGCTGCGATAGGCCGCCGGGTCCACGTCGGCCGGCAGGTCGTACACCTGGTCGCCGCGGTTGCCGCGCAGCCGGGCGACGTCCACGTAGCGGCCGCCGCCGAACGCCCGCGAGTCGACCGGCCGGTCGCTGAGCCAGACCCGCAGGTCCGGCCCGTCCGAGGTGTCCAGGTCGCGCAGGACGAGCTGCCGGCGGCCGTCGGGACGCTGGATCAGCTGCGCCGTGCCCGTGGTCCGGTGCTCGTGGGTGACGAAGGCGCCGGCGGCGAGCAGCCGGTTGCCCGGCGCCGCCGGGGTGCCGGTCGTCGTCGGGGTGCCGGCCGGCGTTGTCGGGGGCGCCGTGGGCGCGAGGACCGGCACCGCGTCGGCCACGGTCCGGTCGGTCACCAACTTCCAC
>DASQDS010000304.1:0-2208 GCA_035634075.1 Pilimelia sp.
GGCTCTCGACGAGGCGGCCCGCGGCCTCGGTGAGCTGCTGGCCGCCGACCACGTGGTCGTCCGGCTGACCGCGCCCGGGTACGGCTGGCCCCCGACCGCGACGCGGTGGAGCCGGGCGGGGGAGGAGTCGCGCACGGAACGCCTCGCCGCCCTGCCGGTGGACTGGCTGCTCGCCCGGCAGTCGCGGACGTACACCTGCATCGACGTGCGGGCCGCGGGCCCGGCGATCCCCGCGGAGGAACGCGCCGCGCTGCTGGCGCTGGCGGCGCCGGCCGTGCTCACGATCGCGTACGGCGAGACCGCCGGGCCGACGGGCGCCGTCACGCTGGCCCGCGACGGCGCGGGCTGGGCCGAGCACGAAGTCACCGCCGCCGAGGCCGTGGTCGCCGAGCTGTGCCGCGGCCTCCTCCAGGCCCAACTGTACGAACGCGAACGCGACCTCGTCGCCCGGCTGCGCGACCTGGACAACGCCAAGAGCGACTTCATCTCGACCGTCTCGCACGAGCTCCGCACGCCGTTGACCAGCATCGCCGGGTACGTCGAGATGCTGGCGGACGGCGACGCCGGGCACCTCACCAGCGCCCAGGGTCGCCTGCTCGCGGTCATCGACCGCAACACGACCCGGCTCCGCGCGCTGATCGAGGACCTGCTCATCCTGTCCCGGATCGAGGCCGGCACCGTGCGGACCAACCGTCAGGAGGTGGACTTCGGCGCCCTGGCGGGGGCGGCAGCTACGGCGATGAGCCCGACCGCCGCCGCCGCCGGCGTGTCCGTGGACGTGGAGACGACCGGCCGGTTGACCGGCCAGGCGGACCCGGAACAGATCGACCGGCTGCTGATGAACCTGCTCTCCAACGCCGTGAAGTTCACGCCCGGCGGCGGCCAGGTGCGGGTGGCCGTGGCGGGGGTGGACGACGAGGTCGTCCTGCGGGTCAGCGACACCGGGATGGGGATCCCGGAGGCCGACCGGGACAAGCTCTTCACCAAGTTCTTCCGCGCCAGCAACGCCACCCACCATGCGGTCCCCGGCACCGGCCTCGGGTTGGCGATCGTCCGCACGATCGTGGCGCACCACGGCGGGCACGTCGACCTGGACTCCGCGGAGGGCGTGGGCACGACGGTCACCGTGACGCTGCCCGCGTGAGTGGCGGCCCCTCGTCACACAGCGACATCGCCCGATGCGAAAGAGGGGATATATTGGACTTTATCCAGCCCGTCCGACCGTCCCTGGGAGTGAGTGTCATGACCGCGTCCCGCCGGGCCCGCGGAGGCGCCGAGCGCCGACCTGGCCAGGGCCGGCCATGACCCGGATTCTGCTCGCCGAGGACGACCCCGACATCCGGTTCCTCGTCCGCTACGGGCTGGAGAGCGCGGGGTTCATGGTCGACTCGGCCGGCGACGGGGACGAGGCGCTGCGGCTGGGCCGCCGGCACCCGCCCGACCTCTGCGTGCTCGACGTGCGCATGCCCGGGCTGTCCGGCATCGAGGTGTGCCGCGGGTTGCGCGCCGGGCCGGACACCGCCGCGGTGCCCATCCTCATGCTCACCGCCCAGGCCAGCGTGCCGCACATGGACGAGGCGTACGACGCCGGCGCCACCGACTACCTGATCAAGCCGTTCAGCCGGCGCGAACTGATGGAACGGATCGAGGCGCTGCTCGCCGGGGTGGCGTCATGATCAAGGCACTCACCATCACCTTCGTCGCCCTGCTGGCCTGCGTGCTCGTCCTCGGCGCGCTCATCGTCGCCGTCCGGGCCGTCCGGCTGGTCACCTCCCGGCGACAGGCCGCCCTGGCCGCCGCGCCGCGCCGCGCGCTGCTGGCGTTCGTGGCCGAGGGCGGCGAGGAGGGCGCGGACGAGCTCGTCGCGATCCCGGAGCCGGCGTGGCGGGCGGCGGAGCACACCGCCGTCGCGCTCCTCGGCAAGATCCGTGGCGAGGCACAGCGTGCGCTGATCGCGGTGTTCGAGCAGCGGGGCATCGCCCAGAGCGCCCTGGTCGACCTGCGTGCCCGCGGCGCCGTCCGGCGGGCCCGCGCCGCGGAGGCCTTGGGCAACCTCGGCCGCCGCGACGCCGTACCCGGGCTGTGTGCCCTTCTCGACGATCCGGATGCCGAAGTGCGCGTGGTCGCGGTGCGGGCGCTGGGCCGGATCGGTGCCGCGGCCGCCGCCGGGCCGCTGCTCGCCGCGCTGGCCGGCGGCCGCGAGCTGCC
>DASQDS010000305.1:0-12061 GCA_035634075.1 Pilimelia sp.
GGCCGTCCGCGGCCGCCTGAGCCACCGTCGCGTCCGGGGCGGCGGACCGGGCCACGTACGCGCGGGCCGCTTCGCTGGCCTGGACCTCGGCCGGGTCGGTGGGCTGGCTGATCCCCCCGTCCCGGCCGGCGGTGCCGGTCGCCTGCTGGACCACGTGGGTCAGCTCGTGTGCCAGCAGTCCCCGGCCGACGGGGTCGCCCGGGTCGTACCGCCCTTGGCGGAAGAACACGTCGGTGCCGCTGGTGAACGCCTGCGCGGCGACCGCCCGGCTCAGCGCGTCGGCACGCGGTCCGGTGTGCAGCCGGACGGCCGAGAAGTCGAAACCCAGCGTGTGTTCCAGGTCGGTGCGGACGCCGTCGGGAATGGCCTGGCCGGACGACCGCTCGGCGGCGATCGCCGAGGCGGTTGTCGGGTCGAGCCGGCCCTGCGACCCCGGGGCGGCCTGCCGCGCCACCGGGTGACCGCCGAGCAACCGGGCCATCGAGGCGTTGCCCAGCGCCGGCGTCGGGGGCGCCCCGGCCGGCCGCGGTCCCTCGGGCAGGATGTCGGCAGAGCTACGGCGCCGGGCGCCTGGATCGCGGGTGGATCTCATCGGCGCTCCTTCGGCAGGGCCGCGGCGCATGACGACCCCGATTATAGGCGCGGTCACGTCGCCGCGGGGATCGTGCTGGCCGCGGGCGCGCGTCGCGCGCCGGGGCGTCCCGGGTCAGGCCCCGCGGTACGTGCCGACCGTCCAGAGGTTGCCGTCCGCGTCCCGGACGTCGAACTGGTGGGAGCCGTAGTCGGTGTCGTACGGCTCACGCAGCACCGCCACCCCGTCCAGCGCGGCGACCCGCCGGAAGGCGGCGTCGACGGTGGCGGCCGCCGCGGCGACCACGTAGAGGCCCTGCGCGCCGAGCGCGCCCCAGTCGCCGGGCTTGCCGCGTGAGCCGAACATGACGCCGCCGCCGTCGGGCCACCGGGCCTCGGCGTGCTCGACGACGCCGCGGTCGTCCCGGTACATGGCGGTGACGACGAAGCCGAAGCCCTCGGTGAGCAGGCGTACGCCCGCGTCGACGTCGGTGAAGCCGACGGTCGGCCAGACGGTGGGCGGCGGGCTGGTGGAACCGGATGCGGTCATGCGGGCCAGCCTCCCTGATCCGCGGCGGTGGTGTCGTGAACGAATGGGAACTCCTCGCGCAGCCAGGCGCCGACCGAGCAGCCGGCCATGGCGCGCCATTCCCGGGCCAGGTGGGACTGGTCGGCGTAGCCACAGCCCGTCGCCACCGCGGCCAGCGCCGGCCGGCTCGGGGCCAGCAGCAGCCCGCGCGCCGCCTCGAACCTGGCGACGCGCACCGCCTGCTTGGGTGTCAGGCCGGTCGCCTGCCGGAACCGTGCGGCGAGGTGGCGGCGGCTCCACCCAATGTCCGCCGCGACGGCCGCCACGCGCGCGGGCCCCTGGCTCGCGAAGATCAACTGCCAGGCTCGCGCCACCTCGGCCGGCACCTGCGCCGGCCGCGGCGCGGCGCAGAGCCGCCGCAGGAGCGCCGCATCCAGCACCGCGAACCGCTCCGCCCAGCCGGCGGCGCGGCGGACCTGCTCCACGAGGTCGCCTGCCCGGGCGCCGAACAGGTCGGCCAGGTCGACGACGTGGCCGGCGAGCTCCGCCGCGGACACGCCGAGCAGCGCCCGGGCGCCGAACGGCGTGAGCGCGTACTGGATGCCCTCCTGCGGCCGGGACGCGTCGATGAACGCCGGCCGCGTGTCCAGACCGCCGACCACGCCGTGCGCGGCGACCGCACCGGCGCCGCCGGTCACCCGCAGCGGCGCCGGGAGTTCCACGACGAGGGTGAGGTGGCGCGACGGCAGGCCGCGATGCAGCCCGGTCGGGTTGGCCGGCACCCGGTAGCCCACGGCCTGCGCGACGGCCGGGCGTAGCGGCGCCGGCGGGGCGTGGGTCAGGAAGGTCACCCCACGATCATCCCTCACGCGGGGCGGCTGTCGCGTTGACGTTCGCGGGGTGTGCAGCGTAGAAGTTAATCAATAGGGGATGACGCGGGTCATCCTTGAGCGCTCCCCGCCTGGCACATCACCCGCGCCCGGGTGCCCGGCCGAATGGTGCTGCATGGACGGCGAGTTGGCCGGGGATTTCGTCCACCTGCGGGCGGCCGGGGTGAGCCTGGTGTTGGACTGCACCGGCGGGCGGCTGCCCCAGGTGGTCCACTGGGGCGCGGACCTTGGCGACCTGCCCGATGCGGACCTGGCCGAGCTCGCCCACACTGGCGTACCGCCGGCCGTCTCCAACACCATGGACGAGATCGTGCCGGTCAGCGTGCTGCCGGAGCACTCCGCCGGCTGGCTCGGCACGCCCGGGCTGACCGGGCACCGGGACGGCGCCGACTTCTCCACCTCGTTCGAGGTGGACGAGGTGCGGGTCGAGCCGGCCGGGGCGCAGTCGCCGGCCCGGGTCACCGTGGCGGCCGCGGACAAGTCGGCGGCGCTGGGCCTGCGCGTCGAGCTGGAGCTGCACCCGTCCGGCATCGTCCGGCAGCGCGCCACGCTGACCAACACGGGCGGCGGCGCCTACACCCTCGACGGCCTGCTGCTCACGCTGCCCGTCCCCGGGCAGGCCACCGAGCTGCTCGACCTGACCGGCCGCTGGCTGCGTGAGCGCAGCCCGCAGCGCGGCGGCTTCCGCGTCGGCACCTACCTGCGGGAGAACCGCCGCGGCCGGACGGGCAGCGACGCGACGCTCGTGCTGGTGGCCGGCGAGCAGAATTTCGGCTTCCGCGCCGGCCAGGTGTGGGGCCTGCACGTCGCGTGGAGCGGCAACCACCGCACGCTCGCGGAGCGGACCCCGGCCAACGTCTCCCTGCTGGGCGGCGGCGAGGTGCCACTGCCGGGCGAGATCCGCCTCGCCGCCGGCGAGGCGTACGCCAGCCCCTGGGTGTACGGGTCGTACGGCGTCGGCCTGGACGAGCTGGCCGGCCGCTTCCACGGCTACCTGCGGGCCCGCCCGCAGCATCCGCGCTCGCCGCGCCCGGTCACCCTCAACACCTGGGAGGCCGTGTACTTCGACCACGACGTCGTCAAGCTGACCGCCCTGGCGGACGCCGCGGCCGAGGTGGGCGCCGAGCGGTTCGTGCTGGACGACGGCTGGTTCCGCGGGCGCCGGCACGACCGGGCCGGGCTGGGCGACTGGTACGTGGACCCAGAGGTCTGGCCGGCGGGGCTGCACCCGCTGGTCGACCACGTCCGCTCGCTGGGCCTGCAGTTCGGGCTGTGGGTCGAGCCCGAGATGATCAACCCGGATTCCGACCTGGCCCGCGAACACCCCGACTGGATCATGTCGACCGGCGGCCGGCTGCCCCCCGCCGCCCGCAGCCAGCAGGTGCTCAACCTGGCCAACCCGGCGGCGTACCAGCACATCCTGGACCGGCTGGACGCCATCCTCGACGAGTACGACATCGCCTACCTCAAGTGGGACCACAACCGGGACCTGGTCGACGCCGGACACGGCGGCGCCGGCGGGGCCGCCGTGCACGCCACCACGCTGGCGGCGTACGCGCTGATGGACGAGCTGCGGGCCCGCCACCCCGGGCTGGAGATCGAGTCCTGCTCGTCGGGCGGCGCCCGGATCGACCTGGCCGTGCTGGAGCGCACCGACCGGGTGTGGACCAGCGACTGCATCGACGCGCTGGAACGCCAGCAGATCCAGCGCTGGACGGGCCTGCTGCTGCCGCCCGAGCTGATGGGCGCGCACGTCGGCTCCCCCACCTCGCACTCCACCGGCCGCACGCACCACCTGGACTTCCAGGGGGGCACCGCGCTGTTCGGCCACTTCGGCATCGAGTGGGACCTGACGGCCGCGCACCAGCAGGAGCGCGCCCGGCTGGCCACCTGGGTGGCGGCGTACAAGCGGCTCCGGTCGCTGGTGTGCGGCGGCACGGTCGTCCACGCCGACCACCCCGACCCGTCCCTGTGGGTGCACGGCGTGGTCTCGCCGGACCGCGCCGAGGCGGTCTACGCGATCGTGCAGCTCGCCACCAGTGTCCACTCGCCCGTCGGCCGCGTCCGGCTGCCCGGCCTGGACCCCGCGGCGGCGTACCGGGTGGCCCCGCTGCCCCCCGGCGACGCCATCGTCGGGTCCGGCGACGCGGCGCCGCCGTGGTGGGCGGCCGGCGCGAAGCTCAGCGGCCGCGCCCTGGCCGAGGTGGGCGTGCAGGCCCCGACGTTGTTCCCGGAGCGGCTCGTGCTGATCGAGGTGCGGCGAATCTGACCTGAGGCCGGGGTAGCGGCGTTTTGTCTGGGAGAATCTGCGGGCATGGACACGGACAGGCTCCAGGCCCAGCAGCGCTTCATCGTGCGGCAACGGATCCGATTGATGGTCAACCAGTACGAGGTGCGGGCCGCCAGGCCCGACGGCGGTGAGGGTGACCTGCTCGCGTTCGCGCAACAGAAGCGGCTCGCGTTCAGGGAGCAGGTCACGCTGTACGCCGACGACCGCAAGCAGCGGCCGGTGCTCGGCTTCAAGGCCCGCCAGATCATGGACCTGGGGGCGACGTACGACGTGACCGACGCGGCCGGCGCCCCGATCGGGTCGTTCCGCAAGGACTTCGCCTCCTCGCTGCTGCGCTCGACGTGGGTGCTGGAGCAGCCGGGCCTCGGCGCGGCGACGGGCCAGGAACGCAGCCTGCCGATCGCGCTCGTGCGCCGCTTCGTGGAAAGCCTGTCCTGGCTGCCGTACCACTTCGACTTCACGCTCGACGGCCGGCTGTTGTTCACGGTGGAGCGGCGCTGGGGCCTGCGGGACCGGTACGAGGCGACGGTGGCGGACCCCCGCATGGACCGCCGCCTGGTCATCGCGATGGCGGTAGCCCTCGACGCCCTCCAGGCCCGCTGACGGCGCGGCCGGGCGTCGCGGGACGGGTGATGCGCTGCGGAGGCACAGCAAATCCGGCGTAGCCACATCACATTTGCTGTTGCCCCACAGCGACACATTCGATCCAGCCGGGTGCCAGCACGCCGTGCAGCCCTCGTCTACGCCGGCCGGCACGGTGAGGTCCGAAACCCGCGAGCTTTCCGCCCGCGCGGGGGGCAGGATCGACGCATGGACCTGGACGTCGAGCGCTGCTACCGCGCCGTGCACAGCCGGGACCAGCGCTTCGACGGCTGGTTCTTCACCGCCGTGACCACCACCGGCATCTACTGCCGGCCGTCCTGCCCCGCCGTCACGCCGAAGCGGGCGAACGTGCGCTTCCACCCGTCCGCCGCGGCCGCCCAGCGCGCCGGTTTCCGGGCCTGCAAGCGATGCCGGCCCGACGCGGTCCCCGGCTCGCCGGAGTGGGACACCCGGGCGGACGCCGTCGGGCGCGCGGTGCGCCTCATCGCCGACGGCGTGGTGGACCGCGACGGCGTGCCCGGGTTGGCCAGGCGGCTCGGCTACACGGAGCGGCACCTGCACCGCATGCTCGCCGCCGAGCTGGGCGCCGGCCCGCTCGCGCTGGCCCGCGCGCAGCGCGCCCAGACGGCACGGATCCTCACCGAGACCACCGAGCTGAGCCTCGCGGAGATCGCGTTCGCCGCGGGCTTCGGCAGCGTGCGGCAGTTCAACGACACGATCCGCGAGGTGTACGCCAGCCCGCCGACGCGGCTGCGGGCGGACGCCCGGCACCGGCCGGACGCGGCACCCGGCACGATCGCGCTCCGGCTGGCGTACCGGCCGCCACTGCACGCGCCCGGGCTGCTGGAGTTCCTGGCCGCCCGTGCCGTGCCCGGGGTCGAGGAGGTCGACGGCGACACGTACCGCCGGGCGCTCCGGCTGCCGCACGGCCCGGCCACGGTGGCGCTGACGCCCCGCCCTGGCCACGTCGCGACCGTGCTGCGCCTGGCCGACGTGCGGGACCTCGCCCCGGCGGTGGCCCGCTGCCGCCGGCTGCTGGACCTGGACGCCGACCCCGAGGCCATCGACGCCGCCCTCGCGGCGGACCCCGCGTTCACGCCCACGGTCACGAAGGACCCGGGCGTCCGCGTACCCCGCGCCATGGACGGCTTCGAAGCGGCCCTCCGCGCGATAGTGGGCCAACAGGTCAGCGTCCGCTCGGCCCAGTCGGTCCTCGCTCACCTCACCACCGCCCTCTCCCCCGGTGATCAAGGGGTTGGGGCCACGGACGCCGGCGTGTCGTGGCACGGCTCCCTTGATCACCCCGGAGGGGGGCGGGGGTTCGCCGCCGAGGGGGTGTTGGGGTTGGGTGATTCCGCTTTTCGGATGCCGGGTGGGCGGCGGGAGTGCATCCGGGCCGTGGCGCGGGCCGTGGTGGACGGGGAGTTGGACCTCGACCCGGGGGCCGACCGCGCCGAGGCGCACCGGCGGCTGCTCGCGCTGCCGGGCGTCGGGGAGTGGACGGCCGGCTACGTCGCGCTGCGGGCCTTCGGCGACCCGGACGCCTTCCTGCCCACCGACCTGGGGGTACGCCACGGCGCCGCCGCCCTCGGCCTGCCCGCCGCCCCGAAGCAGCTCGCCGCCCGCGCCGAGGCCTGGCGCCCCTGGCGCGCCTACGCCGTCGTCCGGCTGTGGGCCGCCGCAACAGACCACCGGAGGACCGCATGAACAGCACGACCATCGCCACGCCCGCCGGGCCGCTGACCATCCTCGAGTACGGCGGGGCGGTGCGCGCGGCCGGGTTCACCGCCGACGCCGGCGACCTGCTGCCGCTGGTGCACCCGACGCTGCGCGCCGAACCAACCCCCCGGGGCGACCTCGGCCCGGTCACCGCCGCCGTCGCGGCCTATCTGGACGGTGACCTGACGGCGATCGACGCGGTGCCGGTGGAGCAAGTCTCCGGCGGGGCGTTTCTGGCGCACGCGTGGCGGGTGATGCGGGACATCAAGCCGGGCGCCCCGGTGACGTACACGCAATATGCCGCGCTGGCCGGCCGGCCCGCCGCCGTGCGGGCCGCGGCGGCCGCGTGCGCGCGCAACGCGGCGGCCCTGTTCGTGCCGTGCCACCGGGTCCTGCGCACCGACGGCGGCCTCGGCGGGTACCGCTGGGGTCTACCCGTGAAAAAGTGGCTTCTCGGTCACGAGGGTGGATAGGCGCCCGTAACTCCCTGGCGGGCTCGATAACGTCACGGTGTGCGTTCTCATCGTGACCGACTCGGCGGGGGTCCGCGGTCACCGGGTCGGCACCTGCTGCACAACCTGTGGCGGATCCGGACCTACGTCCGGCCGTACGCCGGGCAGATGGTCCTGTTGCTGGTCGCGGCCCTGGCGTCCACGGCCGCCGGGATGGCGGTGCCGCTCGTGGTGTTGCGGGTCGTCGACGGCCCCGTGCAGGACGGCGACCCGCGGGGCCTGCTGCTGCTGGGCGGCCTGGCCCTGCTGCTGGGCGTCGCCGAGGCGGCGCTGGTGTTCATCCGGCGCTGGACGCAGTCGAGCACCGCGCTGGGCATCGAGTCGGTGATCCGCAGCGACCTCTACGCCCACCTGCAGCGGTTGCAGGTCAACTTCCACGACGGCTGGCAGTCCGGCCAGCTGCTCTCGCGGGTCACCGTCGACCTGGGCGTGATCCGGCGGTTCCTGTCGTTCGGCCTGATCTTTCTGGTGGTCAACATCGCCACCTACGTCACGGTGGTGGCGTTGCTGCTGACGCTGCACTGGCCGATGGGCCTGGTCGTCGCCGCCAGCGCCGCGCCGCTCTACCTGGCCAGCCGCCGGTTCACCCGGACCTACCTCACGGCGTCCCGCCGGCTGCAGGACCAGCAGGGCGATCTCACCACCCTGGTCGAGGAGTCGGCGCAGGGCATCCGGGTGATCAAGGCCTTCGGGCGGCGGGCGCACATGCGGGAGCGGTTCACCGCGGGCGCGGGCGCGCTGCACGACACCGCGGTGACGAAGGCGCGGCTGCTGGCCAGCACGTCGGCCCAGCTCAACCTCGTGCCGAACGTGACCCTGGCGATCGTGCTGGTCCTCGGCGCCGTGGCCGTCGCCCGGGGCGAGTTGACGATCGGCACGCTCGTCGCCTTCGTCTCGCTCCAGCTCATGCTCGTCTGGCCGATCGACAGCCTGGGCTGGATCATCGCGAACGCGCAGGAGGCGATGACCGCCGCGGACCGGATCTACGAGGTGCTCGACACCCCACCGACCATCATGGACTCGCCCACCGCCGTGACCGTCACCGGGTGCGCCGGGCGGTTGCGGTTCGAGGACGTGCGGTTCGCGTACGCCGAAGGCGGGCCGGTCCTGCGGGGCGTCGACCTGGAGGTCCGGCCGGGCGAGACGCTCGCGGTGGTGGGCGTCACCGGGTGCGGCAAGACCACGCTGACGTCGCTGGTGCCCCGGCTGCGGGACGTCACCGCCGGTCGGGTGACGCTGGACGGCCGCGACGTGCGGGACATCCGGCTGGCCAGCCTGCGGCGGGTCGTCGGGACGGCGTTCGAGGAGCCGACGCTGTTCTCCATGTCGGTGCGGGAGAACCTGGCGCTGGGCCGGCCGGAGGCGACCGACGCGGAGATCGCCGAGGCGCTGGCGGTGGCCCAGGCCGGCTTCGTGGCGGAGCTGCCGTGGGGCCTGGACACCCGGGTCGGCGAGCAGGGGCTGTCGCTGTCGGGCGGCCAGCGGCAACGGCTCGCGCTGGCCCGGGCGGTGCTGTGCCGGCCCCGGGTGCTCGTGCTGGACGACCCGCTGTCCGCGCTGGACGTGCACACCGAGGCGCTGGTCGAGGAGGCGCTCGCCCGGGTGCTGCGCGGCACGACGGCCCTGCTGGTGGCGCACCGGCCGTCCACGGTCGCGCTGGCCGACCGGGTGGCGCTGCTCGCCGACGGGCGGATCACCGCCGTCGGCAGCCACTCGCAGTTGCTGGCCACCGTGCCGGCGTACCGGGCGCTGCTGTCCCCCCAGCCGGACGGGGTCCCCGCCTGATGACGGACATCCGGGCCCGGCGCCGCCCGGGCGGGGCCGACGTCGGCCGGTGGCGGGGGCAGGCGGTCGACGCCGACGCGGAACGCGCCGCGGCGGAGGGCGCCGACCGGCTCGCCGTGCTCCGCCTGCGCGGGCGCAGCCGCGCGCTGCTCGGTTCGCTGCTGCGGCCGCACCGGCGGCTGATCGGCATGGCGGTCGCGCTGCTGCTGGTGCAGAGCGCGGCCGCGATGGCGGGCCCGTATCTCGTGATGCTCGGCATCGACCGGGGCATCCAGCCGCTGGCGGACGACGGGGACGGGCGGGTGCTGGCCGGGGTCGCCGCCGCGTTCGCCGCCGCGACCGCGCTCGAGTACGCCGGCAAGCGCGGCTTCCTCACCCTCTCCGCGCGGGTCGGCCAGGCCATCCTGCTCGACCTGCGGACCCGGGTGTACGACCACTTCCAGCGCCTGTCCGTCGGCTTCCACGAGAGGTACACCTCCGGCCGGATGGTGTCCCGGCTGACCAGCGACATGGACGCCATCGCCGAACTCGCCGACGGCGGCGTGGACGACCTGGTGCTGGCGGGGCTGTCGGTGCTGTCCGTGGCCGGCATCCTGCTGTGGCTCGACCCGCCGCTGGCCGGGGTGACGCTGCTCGCGTTCCCGTTCCTGCTCGTCCTGTCGCGGTGGTTCGCGCGCGAGTCCGCGTCGGCGTACCGGCGCACCCGCGAGGCGGTCGCCGTGGTGATCGTCCACTTCGTGGAGTCCCTCGGCGGCATCCGGGCGGTGCAGGCGTTCCGCCGGGAGCGGCGCAACCAGGAGATATTCGACGCCGTCAACGACGACTACCGGCAGGCCAACCTGCGCGCCTTCCGGCTCATCGCCACCTACTCCCCCGGGCTCAAGCTGACCGGCAACGTGGTGATCGCCGTGGTGCTGACCTACGGCGGCTGGCGGGTGCTGCAGGGCGACACCGGCATCGGCGTACTGGCCGCGTTCCTGCTCTACCTGCGCCGGTTCTTCGAGCCGATGCAGGAGCTGAGCCAGTTCTACAACTCCCTGCAGTCCGCCACCGCGGCCCTGGAGAAGCTGTCCGCCGTACTCGACGAGCGGCCGGCGGTGCCGGAGCCCGCCGGCCACCACCTGGCGGCCCACCGCACCGCGCCGCCCCGCGGCACCGTGCGGCTGCGCGGCGTGCGCTTCGGCTACCGGCCCGACGCGCCCGTGCTGCCGGCGCTCGACCTGACGATCCCCGCCGGGCAGACCGTGGCGCTGGTCGGCACGACCGGGGCCGGCAAGTCCACGGTGGCCAAGCTGGTCGCCCGCTTCTACGACCCGACCGCCGGCACGGTCAGCCTCGACGGGGTGGACCTGCGGGACATCCCGGACCCCCGGCTGCGCCGGGCCGTCATCATGGTCACCCAGGAGAACTTCCTGTTCGCCGGCACGGTGGCGGACAACATCCGGTTCGGCCGCCCCGGCGCCACCGACGCGGAGGTCGCCGCCGCGGCGGCCGCCATCGGCGCCGACACGTTCATCGCCGGCCTGCCCGAGGGGTACGCCACCGGCGTGCACAAGCGCGGCGGGCGGCTCTCCGCCGGGCAGCGCCAGCTCATCGCGTTCGCCCGGGCCTTCCTCGCCGACCCGGCGGTGCTGATCCTCGACGAGGCGACCTCGGCCCTGGACGTGCCCACCGAGCGGCTGGTGCAGCGGGCGCTGCGCACGATCCTCGCCGAGCGCACCGCGCTGGTGATCGCGCACCGCCTGTCCACCGTGCACATCGCCGACCGGGTGCTCGTGCTGGAGGCCGGCCGGGTCGTCGAGGACGGCCCGCCGGCGCGGCTCGCCGAGGGCGCCGGCCGGTACGCCGCCCTGCACCGGCAATGGCGGGACAGCCTTCTCTGATCGCCCGGTCGGGTCGGGTCGGCCCGCCACGACGAAAAGAGCGTGGCCACCGGCGGCGGGCTCTCGTACGATCGCCGCGTGACGGACACGGAGCGTACGGAGCGGGGTCGCGCCCCGTCGCGACCGTCGCTCGACGGGTTGGCGGAGAAGTGGGCGCCACGCTGGGAGCGGGAGGGGACGTACGCGTTCGACCGGACCCGGGCCCGGGCCGACGTGTACGCCATCGACACGCCGCCGCCGACCGTGTCCGGCTCGCTGCACGTCGGGCACGTGTACTCGTACACGCACACCGACACCGTGGCCCGCTTCCAGCGGATGCGCGGCAAGGCCGTGTTCTACCCGATGGGCTGGGACGACAACGGGCTGCCCACCGAGCGGCGGGTGCAGAACGTGTACGGGGTGCGCTGCGACCCGGCCCTGCCGTACGACCCGGACCTCGCCGTGCCGGAGCGGCCGTTCGACCCGCCCCGCGCGGTCTCCCGGCGCAACTTCGTCGCGCTGTGCGGCGAGCTGACCGCCCGGGACGAGGAGGCGTTCGAGCGGCTCTGGCGCCGGCTCGGGCTCTCCGTCGACTGGTCGCACACGTACACCACGATCGGCCCGGCGGCCCGCGCCGCGGCGCAGCGGGCGTTCCTGCGAGCCCTGGCCCGCGGCGAGGCGTACTCGGCTGAGGCGCCGACGCTGTGGGACGTCGGTTTCCAGACCGCCGTGGCCCAGGCCGAGCTGGAGGACCGGGAGCGGCCCGGTGCGTACCACCGGCTGCGCTTCACCACGACCACCGGCGAGGTGTACGTCGACACGACCCGCCCCGAATTGCTGCCGGCCTGCGTGGCGCTGGTCTGCCACCCGTCCGACGAGCGGTACGCGGCGCTGGTCGGCTCGGCGGCGACCACGCCGCTGTTCGGCGTGGCCGTGCCCGTGCACGCGCACCCGCTGGCCGATCCCGCCAAGGGCACCGGGCTGGTGATGGTGTGCACGTTCGGCGACCTCGCGGACGTCACCTGGTGGCGCGAGCTGGCGCTGCCGGCCCGCGTGGCGCTGGGCCGGGACGGCCGGTTGGCGGCCAGCGGCGGCGTCGATGGGGCGGTGCGGCTGTGGGAGGGGGAGACCGGGCGGCCGCTGGCCACCCTGCACGGCCACACCAGTGAGGTCTACTCCGTGGCCCTGAGCGGGGACGCCCGGCTGGTGGCCAGCAGCAGCTACGACGGAACGGTGCGGCTCTGGGAGGCGCTGACCGGGCGATTGCTGGCCACCTTGCACGGCCACACCGGCCTGGTCCT
>DASQDS010000306.1:0-3163 GCA_035634075.1 Pilimelia sp.
CATGGCCTCGAAGAACGGCCGCCGGGCGGCGATCGCCACCGCCGCCGAGCCGACTCCCCCGGCCCCGACCAGCAACACCCGCATCAGGCGCCCCGCCCGTCCGGCAGGGACCGCCCGTCCAGCAGCGGCAGCCCGGCGTCCCACGGCGGACCGCCGGCCGCGTCACGGCGCCGCCGCGCGATGGCCGACAACGCCTCCAGCACGACCCGGTTGGCCAGGTACGCCGTGATCTCCGCGTGGTCGTACGGCGGCGCCACCTCCACCACGTCGACGCCGACGACCGGCAGCTCGTAGCAGCAGCGCCGCACGGCGTCGAGCAGCTGCCGGCCGGTCAGCCCACCGGGCTCGGGCGTGCCGGTACCGGGCGCCATTCCCGGGTCCACCACGTCGACGTCCACCGACAGGAAGACGCCGTCGCACTCGTCCACCGCCGTCGTGAACGCCTCCGCGAGGCAGGCGTCCAGGCCGCGGGCCACGATCTCCGTCATCTCGTACGACCGCAGGCCGCGCGCCGCCATCCAGTCCAGTGTGGCCGGTCCCGGCCAGTAGCCGCGCAACCCGAGCTGCAGGAACCTGTCGCCGCGCACCGCGCCGGACTCGATCAGCCGGCGCATCGGCTGCCCGTGCCCGTACAGCGACCCGAAGGTCACGTCGCCGGTGTCGGCGTGCGCGTCGAAGTGGACCAGCGACACCCGCCCGAAGCCGAGGTGCCGGGCCACCCCGGTGGCGTCCGGGAGTGCGATCGAGTGGTCCCCGCCCAGCACCACCGGGATCGCGCCGGCGGCGGCCACGGCGTGCACGGCCGCCTCCAGGGCGCCGTGCGACCCGGTGATGTCGCCGGCGAACATCTCGACGTCGCCGGCATCCAGCACGCGCAGGTCCGTCAGGGCGTCCACGCGCAGCGCCAGCGACGGGCGGGACCCGTCGTGCGGCAGGTAGCACGCCTGCCGGATGGCGGCCGGCCCGAAGCGGGTGCCCGGCCGGTGCGAGGTCCCGCCGTCGAACGGCGCCCCGACGATCACGACGTCCGCCCCGGCGAACGACTCGGGTGCGGCCAGGTCGCACGGCGGCACGCCGAGGAAGGTGATGTCCGGGCCGTACATGGCCCCGTAGCGGGTCACGCCGCCACCGCCCCGCGCCGGCGCATCATCGTCGCCACGACCAGCAGGAGAGACACGGCGAACATCGCCGTGCCGACGACGTTCACCTGCGGCGGGATGCCGCGCTGGGCGGCTCCCCAGACGTACATCGGGAAGGTCACCGTGGCGGGGCCGGCGTTGAAGTTGGTGACGATGAAGTCGTCGAAGGACAGCGAGAACGCCAGCAGCGCCGCCGCGACGATGCCCGGCAGCACCAGCGGCAGCGTGATCCGGCGGAAGGTCTGCCACTCGCTCGCGTACAGGTCCATCGCCGCCTCCTCCAGCCGCGCGTCCAGCCCGGCCAACCGCGCCTTCACCGTGACGACCACGAACGACACGCAGAACAGCACGTGCGCGATCACCACGGTCCAAAAGCCCAGCGGCACGCCGCCGGCCACGAACAACGCCAGCAGCGACGAACCCAGCACCACCTCCGGGGTGGCCATCGGCAGGAAGATCAATACGTTGGTGGCGGAGCGGCCGCGGAACCGGTGCCGCACCATGGCGAACGCCATCAGGGTGCCCAGCAGCGTCGCCAGGGCGGTGGCGAGGAAGCCGATCTCCACGCTGCGCACGACCGCCGCGCACATGTCGCCCGGGCCGCACGGGTTGCGCCAGTTGTCCAGCGTGAACTCGTTCAGGTCGTAGGACAGCCGGCTCGACGGCCGGTTGACCGACAGGGCGGCGACGACGGCGACCGGCAGGAAGAGGTACGCCAGCACGGCCAGCGCCACCGCCACGACCCAGCGGTCGGCGACCCAGCGACCCAGCCGGTGACCCACGCTCTACAGCACCTCCTCGGTGCCGGCCCGGCGCAGGTACCCGAGCACCATCGCCAGGATCGCGGCCATCAACAGGAAGGACAGCGCGGCCGCCTGCGGGTAGTCCAGCCGCACCAGGAACGCCGAGTCGATCACATTCCCGATCATGTACGTACGCGGCGTGCCCAACAGTTCAGCGTTGATGTAGTCCCCGGCGGCCGGGATGAACGTCAGCAGCGTCCCCGCCACCACGCCGGGCAGCGACAGCGGCAAGGTCACCCGCAGGAAGCTGCGCACCGGGCCGGCGTACAGGTCGCGGGCCGCCTCCAGCAGCCGGCCGTCCAGCCGCTCCAGGCTCGCGTACAGGGGTAGGACCATGAACGGCAGGAAGTTGTACGTCAGGCCGGTCACCACGGCGAACGGCGTTGCCAGCAGCCGGCCGTCTGCGGCCAGCAGGTGCAGGTCGCGCAGCACGCCGACGAACCAGCCGCTGTCGGACAGGATCGTCTTCCAGGCCAGCGTGCGGACGAGGAAGCTGGTGAAGAACGGCGCGACCACGCACACGAGCAGGACGTTGCGCCACCGGCCGGCCTTCTGCGCGATCGCGTACGCCAGCGGGTAGCCCAGCAGCAGGCACAGCACGGTGGCGATGCCGGCGTACGCGAAGGAGCGCACGAAGTGCGGCCAGTAGGCGGCCAGCGCGTCCGGGTAGTTGCCCACGGCGCCGGTCATCGCGTACCCGGTCTCCAGCGAGCCGCCCGGGTCGTACAGGCTGGTGGCGCCGAGCTGCGCCGCGGGCAGCGCGTAGAACAACAGGAGCCACAGGCCGCCGGGCAGCAGCAGGAGGTACGGCAGCAGCCGGCGCCGCCGCTGCCCCGCCACCGGCCCCCGGACGGTCTCCGCCGCACCGCCACCCGGCGCGGCCAGCCCCGGCAACACCGTCATGACGCCGCCCGCAGCGGGTCGGCCGCGGGGCGCGCCGGCTCGCCGTCCGGGCCGGTCGGGCGGTCGAGGACGAACGAGTTCTCCGGCAGCCACCTCGCGGTCACCGCGGTGCCCGGGCTCACCAGGCCGCCCACGTGCGCGTTCGCCGAGAACACCGACAGCTCCTGGCCCCACGGCGCCCGCAGCAGGTATTCCGTGCTGACGCCCGCGTAGCACGAGTCGGTGACCACCGCCTCGACACTGTTCCAGCCCGCCGGCACCGGCTCGCCGGCAGCCGCGAGGCGCACCTTCTCCGGGCGTACCCCCAACCAGACCCGG
>DASQDS010000307.1:0-5303 GCA_035634075.1 Pilimelia sp.
GGTCATGCTGGACCTGCGCACGGGGCGCTTCGCGGCGAGCACGGTGCCCGCCCGCGCCGCGCTGACCACCCGCGGGCCGGCCATGCGGCCGGGCGTGCCGCGGTCGATCCCGGCCGCCGCGCCAACCGACGCGTCGCCGGGCGCGGTCCCCACCCCGTCCGCCGCCCCCGCCCCCGCCCCGGCCACCCCCGCCCCGGCCGGTCGGGCCACCGTGATCGGGGCCGTCGAGCTGCTGCCCCTCGGCGACCCGTTCGACGCGCCGGCCCGACTGCGCCGGCACCTCACGATCGACGGCCGGCCCGAGACGCGGGAGGTCTCGCTGGCCGGCGACCTGGCGCCGTGGGTGAGCAGCTGGCGCGGCTCCGGGCAGCTCACCGCCCGCTGGGCCCTGCGCGACTGCACCCCCACCGGCACGCTGCCGCCGCCGTACGGGCAGCCCACGCTCGCCACCGCGGCCATCGACCCCACCTCCGGGGTGGTCCGCCGGCTGTTGATCAGCGAGGGGCGGTCGGCGGACCCGCCGCAGCTGCTCGGCGCCTACGGCAGCGCGATCCTGGTGCGCGCCCCGCGCGACGACGGCGGCGTGAACGTGCTCGCCTGGCACGTCGACACGGGCCGGTTCTCACTCGTCACGACGGTGGACGACGACGGCGCGGTGGCCGTGGCGGACCGGTCCGGCACCGCGTAACGACCGCCCGGTAGGTCACGGGCCGGTGCCGGAACTGTTACCGCCAGGTAACGACTGACCCTTCTTATGCGGATATGTACGCCAGGAGGCGCCGAGTTCACGCACCGGACAACTCGGGCTCAACGGGACGCCATCCAGGTGGCTTTGCGTGTTCATCTCGCGTTCATTTCCGGCCGGGCATCCGGCTACCTGCCGCTCCTACCGTCGCCCTCGTCAGGCCTGCTCCGGCCGGCCACGTCTGAACAGAAGGGCTTACCTCAGGTGAACCGCAACGTGCTTTCCCGGCGCGTACTCGCCGGCGTCGCGCTCGCTGCGCTCGCGCTCGCCGGCTGTGGCAACAACGACGAAGAGCCCGGCGCCGGCGACAGCAGCGGGGCCGCGAGCGAGTTCGCCGACCTCTCCGGGGAGCTCAAGGCCTCCGGCGCCAGCTTCCCGGACGCGTACTACCAGGCGGCCATCGAAGGCTTCGCCGAGGTCGCGCCCGACGTCAACATCACCTATAACGCCGTGGGCTCGGGCACCGGCAAGGAGGAGTTCGGCCAGGGTCTGACCGACTTCGCCGGCAGCGACAGCCTCGTCAAGGAGGGCCAGGGCCCCAAGGCCGGCGAGTTCCTCTACGTGCCGACCGTGGCTGCGCCGATCACGGTGTCGTTCAACGTGCAGGGCGTGGACAAGCTCCAGCTGAGCCCGGACACCCTGGCCAACATCTTCAGCCGGAAGATCAAGACTTGGGGCGACGCGGCGATCAAGGCCGACAACCCGGGGGTCAACCTGCCGTCGACCAACATCACCGTGGTGCACCGCTCGGACGGCTCGGGCACGACCAGCAACTTCACCAAGTACCTGGACGCGGCCTCGGACGCGTGGACACTGGGCAGTGGCGACACGGTCAACTGGCCGTCGGACACCCAGGGCGGCGAGAAGAACACCGGCGTGGCGCAGCTGCTCAAGCAGGCCAGCGGCTCCATCGGTTACGTCGACCTCAGCGACGCCAAAGCGACCGGCCTGAAGTTCGCCGCGATCAAGAACAAGGACGGCCAGTTCGTCGAGCCCTCGCTCGAGGCCGCGACGGCGGCGCTGGAGGGCGCCGAGATCGCCGAGGACCTGAGCTACAACCCGCTGAACGCGGCCGGGGCGCAGGCGTATCCCATCACGTCGCCGACGTACCTCCTGATCAAGACCAAGTACGACGACGCCAACAAGGCCAAGCTGGTCAAGGGCTTCCTGACCTACCTGCTCAACGACGGGCAGAAGCTGGCGGAGGGCGAGGACTTCGCCGCGCTGCCGCAGGCGCTCAAGGACAAGGCGCTGGCCCAGGTCGCCAAGATCTGAGCCCGGTCAACTGGCACTCTCACCGGCCCGGGGGGCGGGGATCGACGCTGATCCCGCCCCCTGGGCCGCCAGCCGATGGAGCGGACGTGACCCAGACCCTCGAGAAGCCGGCCCCGCCGGCCGACAAAAGCCTGAGCAGCCGGGGCGGCGGCGCCACCGGCGACCGCGTGTTCGCCGCCCTCTGCGTCACGGCCGGCGTCGCGGTCCTGGCCATCCTGGCCCTGATCCTGTTCACCACGACGCAACAAGCGCTGCCCGCGCTCCGCGAGAGCGGGCTCGGCTTCTTCACCGGCGCCGACTGGATCGCCAACGACCCGGACGGTGACGGACCGGCCGGGCCGACGTTCGGGGCCCGCGCCTTCATCTTCGGCACCTTCGTGGTGTCGGCCGTCGCCCTGGTCGTCGCGGTGCCGATTTCCATCGCCATCGCGCTCTTCCTGACCGAGCTGGCGCCCCGCCGCCTCCGCGCGGTGGCGGTGACGGTGATCGACCTGCTGGCCGCCGTGCCGTCGGTCGTCTTCGGCCTCTGGGGCATCCTGGTGGTGGCGCCGGCGCTGGTGCCCGTCTACGACTGGCTGCACGGGGCGGTGGGCGGCGTTCCGGTGCTGGGCAGCATTTTCGGGCCGCCGGTCAGCAGCGGCCGGTCGTTCATGACCGCCGGCCTGATCCTGGCCATCATGATCGTCCCGATCATCACGTCGATCTCCCGCGAGGTCTTCAACACCGTGCCTTCCGCGCACAAGCAGGCCGCCGTCGCGCTCGGCGCCACGCGCTGGGAGATGATCAAGGGTGCGGTCATGCCGCACAGCTTCGGCGGCCTGGTCGGCGGCGTGATGCTCGGGCTCGGCCGGGCGATGGGCGAGACGATCGCCGTCGCGCTGACCATCGGCGCCGCCACCCAGATCACCGCCAACGTGCTCCAGTCCGGCAACGCGCTGCCGTCGGTGATCGCGCAGCAGTTCGGCGAGTCGTCCGGCGTGCACCGCTCGGCGCTGATCGGGCTGGGCGTGGTGCTGTTCGTGCTCACGGTCATCGTCAACCTGCTCGCCCGCGTGGTCGTACGGCGGGCGGAGATCCGCATGAAGGGAACGGCGAAGTGAGCGTGGTCAGCCCGGGCGCCGGCGCGCCCAACCTCAGCAGCGGAGCGATCTCCGGCCGGCGCCGGTTCAGCAACCACCTCGCCACCGCGTTCATCGCCCTCTCCGTGATCCTGGCGGTGATCCCGCTGGCGCTCGTGTGCTACTACGTCCTCGCCAAGGGCGCCAGCGTGGTGAGCTGGGAGTTCCTCAGCTCGGACGTGCCACGGTCCCCCCGGCGGGAGGGCGGCGGCATCTGGCCGGCGATCGTCGGCACGCTGCTCATCACCGGCGCCGCCGCGCTGATGGCCATCCCGCTGGGCGTGCTCGGCGCCGTCTACCTCAACGAGTACGGCAAGAACCGGCCCCTGGCACGGGTCATCCGCACGATGGCGGACGTGATGACCGGCGTGCCGTCCATCGTGATGGGGCTGTTCATCTACGTCGCCTGGGTGACGCAGGTCGGCAGCCAGTCCGGCTTCGCGGGGGCGCTGGCTCTGGGCTGCCTGATGCTGCCGATCGTGATCCGGACCACCGAGGAGATCCTCCGGCTGGTGCCCGACGACCTCCGGCAGGCCAGCGCCGCGCTCGGCGCCCGGCGGTGGCGGACCACCGTCACGGTCGTGCTGCCGGCGGCGGTCTCGGGCATCACCAGCGGGGCCATGCTCGCGGTCGCCCGGGCCGCCGGGGAGACGGCGCCGCTGCTGGCGACCATCGGGCTCGTCTACACCGCGAACTACAGCCTGATGGAGGGCAACACGGCGCTGCCGATGCTCATCTTCCGCAACGCTGCGCAACCGTTCGACCCGGCCCAACAGCGCGCGTGGGGAGCCGCCCTGGCGCTCGTCGTGATCGTCGTGGCCTTCACCATCATCGCTCGGGTGATCTCCAGCCGCTTCGCCATCAAGGACTACTGACGTGACCCTCCCCCCGAATCAACCGTCTCGCCAGCCGGAGGCCCAGGTGACCCAGACCAACCAACAGCGACCCAGCGTGGACATCAGCTCGCTGAGCACCACCGCGCTGGACGGCCCTGCCGCTGTCCCGGGCGAACCGGTGATGGAACTCGCCGACGTGAGCGTGTTCTACGGCGACTACGAGGCCGTCCGGGGCACCTCCCTGCCGGTGCGGAAGAACCAGATCACCGCGATGATCGGCCCGTCGGGCTGCGGCAAGTCGACGATCCTGCGGTCGCTGAACCGGATGAACGACCTGGTTCCCGGAGCCCGCGTGTCCGGCAAGATCACGTATCACGACCAGGACATCTACGGCAAGGAGATCGACCCGATCCAGGTCCGGCGCCGGATCGGGATGGTCTTCCAGAAGCCGAACCCGTTCCCGAAGTCCATCTTCGACAACGTCGCCTACGGCCTGCGCATCAACCGGATCAAGGGCAACATCGGCGACATGGTGGAGGAGGCCCTGCGCGGTGCCGCGCTGTGGGACGAGGTCAAGGACAAGCTCAAGATGAGCGGCCTCGCGCTCTCCGGCGGCCAGCAGCAGCGCCTCTGCATCGCCCGCACGATCGCGGTGCGGCCGGACGTCATCCTGATGGACGAGCCGTGCTCCGCGCTGGACCCGATCGCCACCAGCAAGATCGAAGACCTGATGCACGAGCTGACCCGCGACTACACGATTGTCATCGTCACGCACAACATGCAGCAGGCGGCGCGGGTCAGCCACTACACGGCGTTCTTCACCGCCGAGGTGGACGACAAGCAGGTGCGGCACGGCCGGCTGGTCGAGTTCGGCGACACGGGCAAGCTCTTCACCAACCCGGGCGACAAGCGCACCGAGGACTACATCACCGGTCGCTTCGGCTGACCGGCGCCGTCACAGATCCACCGTGTGGGCGCCGTCGGGCGCCCGGGACAGCCGGGGCCGCACAGGCACCCCGGGGGCCCGGGCCGTCGCGGCGGCCAGCGCCGCACCGATGTCCGCGTACGCCGTGAGCTCGCGCAGCGTGACCAGGGTGGGCGGCAGCAGGGGCAGCCCGCCCGCCGCGTGCCGCGCCAGCGCCTCCGCGGGCGTGATCCACTGCGCGTGGTCCGCCTCGCCGGAGACGTCCCGCGGCGCCTGCCCAGGCGGCAGCGCGGCGAGGAAGAAGTAGGCGTCGAAGCGGCGCGGCTCGAACTCGGGCGTGATCCACCTCGACCACGGGGCGAGCAGATCCGCGCGCACCGCCAGCCCGGTCCGCTCGAGGAACC
>DASQDS010000308.1:0-2064 GCA_035634075.1 Pilimelia sp.
GGCACCCCGCTGCCGGCGCCGAGCCGCTGCGGCACGTACCCCAGGCGCCGCCACTGGCGGAACCGCCGCAGCGGCGTACCGAAGAGCCGGGCCTCGCCGGCCACCAGCGGGACCAGGCCCAGCGCGGCACGCACCAGCGTGGACTTGCCGGACCCGTTGGCGCCGAGGATCGCGACGACCTCGCCGGGCGCGACGGCCACCGACACGCCGCGCAGGACGGGGCGGTCGGCGTACGCCACGACCGCCCCGCGCACATCGACGACCGGCTCGCCCTCCTGGCTCACCGGCAGCCCAGGGCGGTCCGGAGGGTGGCCAGGTTCTTCCGCATGACGGCAAGGTAGTCGTCGTCGGTGCCGGGCTCCAACCCCTCCAGCGGGTCGAGGACCGCCGTGCGGGCGCCGACCTCCTGGGCGATGGTCTCGGCCACCTCCGGACTGACCAGCGTCTCGAAGAAGATCGTGGTGGCCTTGTGCTCGCGGGCCTCCTCGATGACCGCGGCCAGCCGCTGCGGGGACGGCTCCTGCTCGGGGGAGAGCCCGGTGACCGCGATTTGTTCCAGGTTGTAGCGCTCCGCGAGGTAGCCGAACGCGGCGTGGCTGACGATCATCTCCCGGCGCTGGCAGTCGCGCAGCCCGTCCGCGTACTCCTTGTCCAGGGCGGTCAGGTCCGACCGCAGCGCGGCGGCGCGGCTGCGGAAGCCGTCGGCGGCCTCGGCGTCGGCGGTGGCGAGGCGTGCGGCCAGCGCGTCGCCGACGGTCGCCAACCGGGTCGGGTCCAGCCACAGGTGCGGGTCCGGCCCGCCCCCGTTGTCGGCGACGTCCCCGCCCTCGTGCTCGTGGCCGCCGGCGGCCGCGTCCAGCAGGGGCACCGTGGCGGCGACGTCGAGCGCGGCGGCGCCGGCGGCCTGGGCGACGGCCCCGTCCACGGCCGGCTGGAAGCCCTTCAGGTAGACCACCAGGTCCGCGTCGCTGAGCTGGGCGATCTGGCCGGGGTTGAGCTCCAGGTCGTGCGGCTCGGCGCCCGGCTTGGCGAGGCCGGTGACGGTGACGGCCGTGCCGCCGACCCGGCCGGCGACGAATTCCAGCGGATAGAAGGCGGCCACGACGGCGGGGCCGTCGGCGGCGTTACCGGCGGCGGAGCCGCTCCCGCAGGCGGCTGCGGCGGGCAGGAGGACGGCGGCGGTCAGCAGGGCGGCGAGGGGCGATCGGCGCGGCATGCCACCACTGTCGACGACAATGAGAATGATTGTCAAAAACGCATGGATGCCCCGGCTATTGGATCTTGGCCAGCGCGGCCGCGACGAGCAGCGCCAGGACGAGCAGCCGCAGCGCCCGGGTCACCGGCCGCTGCACGGACCAGGTGCGGGTCAACAGCCAGGCCAGGCCGGCCGCGAGCGCCAGCAGCAGCGCGCCCCCGACAATGCCCGGGGCGAAGAGCGCGACCAGCACGAAGGCGATCGTGGCCAGAAACACGCCGGTGATGTTCAACCGGGCCAGCCGGCCGAGCAGCTCGTCGCCGGGGGTCTTGTCGCGCGGGCTCACCGGAATCCTCTCGGTCGGGCGGATACGGACGTCCGTAGGCTGGGCGGGACGACGGCCCATTCAACCGCACAGGAGGCGCGCGGTGCTGGTCATGAACCGGTTCGAGGTGGCGGATGGCGCCGCCGAGGAGTTCACCGGCCGGGCGCACGCCGCGCTGGCCGCGCTGGCCGCGTGCCCGGGCTACCGCGCCGGGCGGCTCACCCGGGCCCTGGACGAGCCGGGCAGCTGGTGCCTCGTCACCGAATGGGAGTCCGTCGGCACGTACCGGCGGGCGCTCGGCGCCTTCGACGTCAAGGTCCGGGCCACCCCGCTGCTGGCCGAGTCCGCGGACGAGCCGACGGCGTACGAGGTGCTGGCGACCGCCGACCCGGCCGGTGCGGTCAGCGTCCACACCAGCGACCGGGCGGCGCAGCCGTGGCGGTAGGCGGCCGGCCGCGCCCCGGCGCACTACCATCGCGCTCATGACCGCACCCGCGCCGGCCGAGCTGCCGCGCCCGCCGGCGGCGCCTGGTGTGCCGCTGTC